>NZ_JBHVWZ010000004.1:203229-368226 GCF_042881985.1 Streptomyces sp. NPDC058246
ATAACGTACGACATTCGGCACGCGCCGGCGCCCCGCGCCCCCCCCGCCCACCCTGTACCCACCCCGCGCCCGCCGGTACGGTGGTAGCGGGCCCGGGCCCCGCGCCTGGAGGAACCGGTGTGAAATCAGAGCATCGGTCCGCCGAAAGGAAGACCGGTGCCGTAGTAGGTGCCCAACTCCTCGTGGTATCCCGGATCGCCGAGGTGCTTGTCCCGGTGGAACTCCGGGGCGTTCTTGATCTGCTCCTTGGTGCGGTCGACGAAGACCTTCTGCTCGTCCGGGTCGATACTGACGACGGTGCTCGCGGGGAGCAGGACTTCCTTGCCGAAAATCCATACGCCGGTGTCCACCACCAGGTAGGCGTCATCGACCTCGTCGGAGTGTTTGTCCACCTTGCCGATGCTGCCGTCGGTGGCCTCGACCTGGTAACCAGTGAGGTCGGTGCCCGCGACACGGCCGGCGGTCGACTGATAACGCCACACTTGCTCAGTCACGCGAAAACAACTCCTCCGGTGAACAGAGGACGGCAGGTATTCCCGCCGTTCCTCGTTTTCCGTACGTCGTGCGCGGCGGTTTCTCGCTCCGCCGTCATGCCGATTGCCCCGTTTCCAGGGATGCACTCACTCCATCGAAATCGGGCCGCAGCGGCCATCGAAATCGGGCCTCCGATGCCATCGAAATCGGATCTCGGCGGGAAACGCGGTGATCTACGCACTCCTGAAATCGGATACCGGCCCGACATGGGGGTACCCGGCGGCCATGGAGACGACATCAACCACACCACTGCGCGCACTCGCCCTCGTATGCACCTTGTCCCCCTCACCCACACCGTCCAGCTCACAGCTGCTGGCCGAGCAGACCATGACGGCGCTCAGCGAGCACGGCGTCACCGGCAAGGTGGTCCGGGTCGCGGATCACGACGTTCGACCCGGGGTGAAGACGGACATGGGCGACGGGGACGGGTGGCCTGGGATCCGAGACGCGATCATGGGTGCCGACATCCTGCTGCTGTCCACTCCGATCTGGCTGGGGCATGCGTCGAGCAATGCCCAGCGCGTACTGGAAAGGCTGAACGCCGAGATTTCCGAGACGGATGACGACGGCCGGATGCTCACCTACGGAAAGGCGGCCGCGGTGTGTGTCGTCGGGAACGAGGACGGCGCTCACAAGGTCAGTGCCGACCTGTTCCAGGGGCTCAACGACGTAGGTTTTTCCCTCGCCCCGAACGCCGTCACCTACTGGGTGGGTGAGGCGATGCACGGCACCGACTATCAGGAACTCGACAAGACCCCCGAAGCAACCGCGAAGACGACGGCCACTCTGGCGGCCAACACGGCCCACCTGGCCCGTCGGCTGAAGTCCGCCGCGTATCCGCCCAGTTGATCGGGTGCGACCGCCGCGCCGGGCTCCGGAGCGGCGGCCACCCACGGCCCGGCAGGCCCGCTCCGAGCCCCCGGAACTGGATCCGCTGGTGAGTCTCCGGTATACCCGTCGATCATCAGGTGTGAGCGGAGGGACCTGTCATGCCGCGCAGTCGCAGCGAGACCCGAACCAGGCATCCCCGGCACCAGCGTCGGGGGGAAGCGCGGTTGCCGGGTGTGCTCGTGACGCTCGCCGCGATCGCCCTCTACGTCGCCCTGCCGCAGCGGCTGCTGATCGCGCCCCGTTACGTGCTGCCTGCGCTGGAACTCCTGCTGCTGGTACCGCTGATCGCCATCAACCCCCGGCGGCTCACCCGCCAGACGAGGGCTTTCCGCGTCCTGTCGCTGACCCTGGTGGCCGTCATCGCCGCGAGCAATCTCGTGGCTCTCGGCATCCTGATCCACGAGCTGGTGTACTCCGGCGTGAAGGACGGGCGCTCCCTGCTGGTGGCCGCGTTGCAGGTGTGGCTCACCAACATCATCGTCTTCGGCCTGGCCTATTGGGAACTGGACCGGGGCGGCCCGGTCAGCCGCACCCAGGCACCCCGCGCCGAACTCCCGCTGGCCGACTTCCGCTTCTCACAGGACGAGAACGACGACGCGGTCCAGGAGGTCGCCGACGGTGCGAGCGGTACGTCCGACTGGGTCCCCACGCTGATGGACTACCTCTACGTGTCCGTGACCAACTCGACGGCCTTCAGCCCGACCGACACGATGCCCCTGTCGACCCGCGCCAAGCTCATGATGAGCGTGCAGAGCGTCGCCGCCCTGCTGACGTCGCTCCTCGTGATCGCCCGCGCCGTGAGCATCTTGCGCTGAACGACGGGACCGGGTCCTCCTCCCCGTGTCGCGGCCAAGGGGCAGGCGTTAGGCGGCTCGTGAGGATGCACGCACTGAGTGGGACGCCACGACCGTCCACACCGATGTCATGACGTTCCAGCACCCCGCGGAGCGCGGCGGTTCCCGACGCGGCACGTTCGCACGGCTGGCGGAGACCGGATCCAATCTCACCAGCTCGCCGTTCTTCTTCTCCTTCTGTCTGTTGCTGGTCGCGGGCTTCGCCGTGGTCCACATCGCCGGGCTGTCACTGTCGTGGCAGCATGTGGCCGGCGACGCCATGGCCGCGGTCACGCTGCTCCTGCTCGCCCTGCTGAAGAACGCCGAGCGCCGCGCCGAGCACGCGATCCAGCGCAAGCTCGACGCCATCGCCACCGCGCTCCTCGAACGCTGGGACGGCGAACAGGACAAGGCCCGAGCGAGCCTCGAGAAGGCCGTCGGTATGGAAGACCAGCTGTGACAGCACGCGGGCGCGCCGGCGCCTTCACCGGGATCTCCGCTCGGGCAAATCCTCACTCGCCGTCGGCACCGCGATCGCCACCGCCGACTGGGTCATCGACCTCGGGCCGGGTGGCGGCGACGCGGGCGGCCGGGTGGTCGCCACCGGCCCTCCCGCCAAGGTCGCCAAGGCCAGGCGCAGTGTCACCGCGCCCTATCTGGCGCGCCGGCTGGTGTTCTCCTGAGCCGCGCCGAGCACGGCTCGGCGCGGCTATCCCGTTGCGCAGACACGGCTCGGGCAGCTCTCCCGTCAGCCGAGCGTGCGGACCAGCAGGAGCGCCACGTCGTCGTCGGGCTCGGGGCGCAGCGCGCCGAGCAGCATGTCGCTGGTCCGTTCCAAGGAGTGCTGGGTGCCTCGGAGCAGCCGGGTCATGGTTTCCAGGCCGGTGTCGATGGACTGGGTACGGCTCTCGACCAGCCCGTCGGTGTACAGGGCGAGCAGGGTACCCGCGGGGAGTTCCTGTTCCATGGTCTCGAAGGGCACTCCGCCCACGCCGAGGGGTACGCCGCCGGGCACGTCCAGGAGGTCCGCACTGCCGTCGGGACGGATCATGACGGGCGGGAGGTGACCGGCGCTGGACAGCGCGCAGGTGCCCTGTCGGGGATCGCACACGGCGTAGACACAGGTCGCGATCGCGTCACCGAGCGACCCCGCGATGTCGTCGAGGTGGTGCAGCATCTCGGCGGGAGACGGATCGAGACGAGCCAGTGCGCGGGTCGCGGTGCTCAACTGCCCCATGATGGCGGCGGCTTGGACGCCCTTGCCCATCACGTCGCCGACGATCAGCCCGGTACGCCCCCGGCTCAGCGGCAGCACGTCGTACCAGTCCCCGCCGACCTCGCTGAGCGCCGGGAGGTAGCGGACGGCGATGTCCAGGCCTTCGTGGTCCACGGGCATGGGCGGCAGCAGACTGCGCTGGAGGGTCAGCGCGGCGTTGCGTTCGCGTCCGTAGAGCCGGGCGTTGTCCACGCAGATCGCGGCGCGTGCGGCGAGTTCCGAGGCGAGGATGCCGTCCTGCTCGTCGAAGGAACGGGAGTTGATGGTGCGGTACAGACTGAGCGTGCCCAGCACTTCGCCCCGTGCCACCAGCGGGACCGCCAGGTACGAGTGGACGCCTGCCGTGCGCAGGCTCTGGGCGGCGTGGGAGTCCCTCGCGATGCGTCGCATCATGGCGGAGTCCACGCGCTCCACCAGGATCGGCCGGGCCTCCCGGACACACTGGGTGATGATCCGTGTGGAGCTGTAGGTGGCCAGTTCGCCGACCGGGTCCGCCGCGTGGATGGCGTCGGTGAGGTATCCGGCGGCCACGGCCAGGGCGCGGAACTCGGCGTGGGCCTCATCGGTGATCGCGGTGGTGGTGCCGTGCGCGACCACCGCCTCCAGCACGTCGACGGCGGCCAGGTCCGCCAGCTGCGGTACGGCGACGTCGGCCAGTTCCCGGGCGGTCTGCTGAAGATCCAGGGTGGTGCCGATCCGGACGCCGGCGTCCGCGATCACCGAGAGACGCTCGCGCGCCTGGGAGACCTCGGCCGCGGCCTGCTGCCGCTCGGTGACGTCGATGACGGCCATCGCCAGCCCGAGCACCCGGCCGTCGGAGTCCTCGATGCGGTGGTACGACTCGGAGTACGCGCGCTCCTCGGGCTGCGCCGGCGTCCGGCCGACGCTCTGCTGGTCCAGCAGCGGTTTGCCGCTGGCCAGGACGAGTCGCATGCGCGACTCGATGGCCGCGACGTCCAGGTCCGGCAGCACCTCTCCGACACTGCGTCCCAGGACCGCCTCCTCGGGCAGGCCGTTGATCCGCTCCAGAGCCGGGTTGACGCCTACCCACCGCAGCTCGTTGTCGAAGACCGCGATGCCGAGCGGGGTCTGATTGACCAGGCTGTGGGACAGCGCCAGGTCCCGCTCCACCAGGCGTACCGTCCTGGCGTCCGCCGCCAGGCCCAGGAGATGCGCCTGGCCGTCTCTGGCGCGCAGCCGCATGGTGCGGAACTCCACGGGACGTTCCGTGCCGTCCTTGTGCTGCATGGGGAACACACCCGCCCAGCGGGCTCCGGAGCGGACCTGCGCGAACAGGTCGCGCGCCCGCCGCCGGTTGTCGTGAGACACCAGGAGGTCGTCGGCACCGTGGCCCAGTGCCTCATCCGCCCGGTATCCGAGCAGTTGCTCGGCCTCGGGGCTCCACAGCACGATGAGACCGTCGCTGTCCAGCACCACGGCCGCGACCTGCAAAAGGTCGAGCAGGCCTCCTGGTGCCGCGGTGATCTCGTCGTCGTGTCCGGTCGTATACCCGTGCATTCCAGCCGCTCCTTCCGGCGCGGCACCGGCACCGCCAAGATCCGCCCTGCGGGTTCTCCGATTAGGTCACACCGCGCTCAGGAGGGCAACAGCTGCGGCGTGGAACGGCGTACGCATCGCAGGTGGCGCGGGGTGTGCCGCGGGTGTGCGCCGCGTCCCGCACTCGGCCGTACGGGTGGCGGTGCGGACCCTCGGACCCCGGCTCCCGGCGGCAGGGCGGTTCCCGTCCCGGTGTGGGAGCGTGCGAGTGCAAGAGGTCGGCCTCGGGCTGCCGGGTCACCCCGCTGAGAAGGTCGAACGAGAGCTGGTCATGAGCGCCGAAGGAGAGCTGGTCATGAGCGCCGAAGGAGAGCTGGTCATGAGCGCCGAAGGAGAGCCGGTCATGAGCACGTTCCTCACAGCCCGGTCCGTCAGGACGACGCCGGAAGGCATCCTCTGGGAGCCCAGCGAACGCTGGGTACGCGGCCGTACGGGCGACATCACCGTGGTCGACAGCAGGCATCCGGTGCTCGTCTGGGAGCCCGGTCTGCCCGTCCCGACGTACGCCTTCCCCCGCGAGGAGATCCGTGCGGACCTCCTCCGCCCGGCCGAGAACCCGCCCCTGGGCACGCACTCCGGCTCGCAGAGCTTCTACGACCTCGAAGTCGGCGGCGGACTGCGGGAGAACGCGGCCTGGACGTTCCCCGCCGCCGACCTGGCCGACCACATCGCGTTCGAATGGTTCCGGCGCAGCGGAAAGGGACTCGACCACTGGTACGAGGAGGAGGAAGAGATCTTCATCCACCCCCGCGATCCGCACAAGCGGGTGGACGCACTGCCGAGCAGCCGGCATGTCACGGTCGCGATCGACGGCACGGTCGTCGCGGACACCCGTCGGCCCGTGCTGCTCTTCGAGACCGGTCTGCCGGTGCGCTACTACATCCCGCGCGAGGACGTCCGCCTCGACCTGCTCGTCCCCACCGACCACACCAGCGGCTGCCCGTACAAGGGCACCGCCGCGTACTGGTCCTGGCCGGGCGAAGCCGACGTACCGCCGAACCTCCTCTGGAGCTACCCGGCCCCGCTGGCCGCCGTGGCCGCCATCGAGGGGCTGGTCGCCTTCTACAACGAAGCGGTCGACATCACCGTGGACGGCCGACTGCTGGAGCGGCCCGTCACCCCGTTCAGCGGTGCGCTCGCCGCGCGCCCGTCGACGTGACAGCCGGACGACAGGCTGCGCGCCGCGGTGGTGCGGGCGACAGTCGCCCGCACGCACGAGGGGCTGGAGTCGTCACCGACTCCAGCCCCTGTGTGAGATGACGTGGCGTCAACCTTCAAGTGTCAGTGGCCTCCGTGGCCACCGCCACCGTGGCCGCCGCCGCCGTAACCGCCGCCTCCGTGGTCGCCGCCGCCGTAACCGCCGCCTCCGTGGTCGCCGCCGCCGTAACCGCCGTGGTCGCCGCCGTAGCCGCCGTGGTCACCGTCGTGGCCGTTGTCGTAACTGTCGTCGTTCCAGTAGTTGTTGTCGCCGTGGTCGCCGTGGTCGTCATCACGGTCGTGGCCGCGCCAGTTGTCGTGATAGTTGCCCCAGCTGCTGTGGCTGGAGTCGTGCGACACGTGGCCGGATGTGCTGGCACTGGCGATGCTCGCTCCGCCAAGGGCCAGAGCCAGGGCCGCGAACACGGTCGCGACCAGCCTGAAAGCCCTTGATGTTGTTACCCGCATGGTGGTGTTCCCCTTCCCGGGAGCGTTGACGGCTCCGAGCCCTGCGCGGCCACAGGACGCCGGCGCCGGTGAGGCGCTCAGGCGTTCGCAAAGGGGTCCGGTACATCGGCCTTGAAAATAACGGGAGTTGCCGTTGCCGACTCGCGCGCTGAATGCGCAGCATCGGGCCCACCGGGGCTGCTGAGTGGCAGCTCACCCCGCGGCGGGGCATACGTCCGTCGGACAACCGGCGACCGGGTGGGTCGTCGATTGGCTATGGAGATTGTTCGTCTTCTCAAAAAGGCGAAAGACGGATAATTCGTTCAATCCGGATCTAACTTACGCATAAGATCGTATAGAAGTCAAGTTGATTCGATGGGTGCGGGGCATGGATGGAGGTGGCCGAGTTGCCATGGTCAACTCCCGCTTGTCGTCGAGTAATTGACGCCCGGCTGGTCCGGCGCCGCCGACTGCTGGTCTCCACGCCGGGCATTCGCTCACGCATTCGAAATCGGTACCAGGACGCGACGACGCCCTGGGAGGACGAGGCCTCTGCCGGTGCCGGTGCCGGTGCCGGTGCCGGTGCCGGTGCCGATCCGGACCGGACCCGCGGCCGCCGTCTTCTGCCCTCTCGGCGTGATCAGCGTTCCCTGGGGAGGGAGGGGCCGCTGGGGCGGAGGCGATGGTGGCCGTCGACGGGGTGGGTCGTGAGGTGTGGCCGGTGGAGGTGGTGGGAGGCCACGCGCTCGATGGCCAAGAGGGCGGCGTCGTCGGCGGGCTGGTCTCCGATGTGGGTGACCAGGTCGGCGTGGATGTGGCGCAGCAGGGCGTCGGGAGTGGAGCGGGGGAAGGAGGCGACGCGCTCGGCCAGGGGATAGAAGGCGCCCGCCGGAGAGCGGGCTTCGATGACGCCGTCGGTGTAGAGCAGGAGGATGTCGCCGGCTTCGAAGGCGAACTGGTCGGGGTGGTGTCCGGCGGCGGGCACCTCGCACATGCCCAGCGGGGGCATGGGGTGGCGCGCGTGCAGGACCGTCACCTCGTGATCGTGCAGCAGTAGGGGCGGCGGATGGCCGCAGTTGATCATCTCGCCGTGGGGATCGTGGTCGGACAGGTCGAGCACGAGCGCGGTGATGAAGTGTTCGCCGGGGTCGTGCTCGGTATCGGCCACGTCCTCCAGGTCGCGGCACACACTCACCTCGAGTGCCGCCGCGAGCTCGGGCAAGGTGGTGTACCGGTGGGCACCCTCCCGGAACGCCCCCAGCAACACCGAGGCCTCGCCGATGGAGGCCAGCCCCTTGCCCCGGACGTCGCCGATGATGACCCGGGTGGAAGCGTGGGTGGCGCGGGAGACCGCGAACAGGTCGCCCCCGATCTGGGTCTCGTCCTCGGCGGCCAGATACAGCCAGGCCACCCGCAATGGCCCGATCCGGCGCGGCGGGGGCCGCAGCAGAACCAGTTGCGCCGTCTCGGCCACCGACCGTGCCCGGCTCAGCTCCCGGGCGCGCCGCTCCCGTACCTGGCAAACGAAGACCACCAGTGCGGACAGCACGGCCAGGGCGATGATCTGCGCCACGTGGTTGGTCGTGGTCAGGCCGCCATGCAGCGCGGCGACGAAGACCTGGGCGGCCACGGCCAGCGCCCCGACCAGAGCCGTCACGCGCGGCCCGGCGACGGATGCCGTGAGCGCGGGCGCGATGACGAGCAACGGACCCAGGTGGACATCGGTCGGGGAGCGGATGTCCACCACGGTGATCACGACGATCAGCGCGAGCGGGATGGCCACCAGTCCGCGGCCCGACGGCTCTGCGAGCCGGTCCACTGACACACGCCGGACTCTCACAACCCCATTTTGCGCCCGGTACCGGGGCGCCTGCCCCCTGGGCGTCGGCGCGGCACCGTCCTGCACCGGCGGCGCGGCAGTCGCGGGGTGGCGGGGTGGCGGTCGTACGGCGGATTCGCGCGGGAAGACCCCCCGGCGGCTGACCCGGCCAGGCGGGAATGCGGCGCCCCCTCCCGCCGTTACACCGCACGTAGCTGACATGCGCGAGTCAGATCGCGCGATGTGGGCGGAAGGAGGACCTCATGGCACGCACCAGTGCACGTCCCGTCGTCACGCTGAGGTCGACGGCCGGGACCGGCGCCACCTATGTGACGCGCAAGAACCGCCAGAACGACCCCGACCGGCTCGTGCTGCGCAAGTACGACCCGGTGGCCGGGCAGCACGTCCCGTTCCGGGAGGAACGCTGAACCGAGCCCGGCGTCGGCACCAGCCGGACCGCTACCCGGAAGGAACGCTCATGAGGCCTCGTATCCACCCGGAATCCCGACCGGTCGTCTTCCGCGACCGCGCCGCGGACGTCACGTTCCTGACCCGTTCGACCGCGCACTCGTCCAGGACGATCGAGTGGGAGGACGGCAACACCTACCCGGTGATCGACGTCGAGATCTCGTCGGCGAGCCATCCCTTCTACACCGGGAAATCGCGTGTCGTGGACACGGCCGGCCGAGTGGAGCGCTTCGAGCGTCGCTACGGCCGCACGGCCCCGGCCCAGCGCTGACCGCGGGCCGGCCGAGCAGGAGGAGAGCAGAACTGTGAAGGTACGCAAGTCCTTGCGTTCACTGAAGGCGAAACCCGACGCACAGGTGGTCCGCCGACGCGGCGTGACCTTTGTCGTCAACAAGAAGAACCCGCGCTTCAAAGCCCGCCAGGGCTGAGCGCGCGCCGAGGCGCGGGGTGGGCCGCAGCGGAGAACCTGACAACTCCGCTGCGACCCACCCCGTTGCTGTACCGGGACCGGGGAGCCACGGCAGCCGGCACGGCCACCCAGCTCACATCGCCGGCCGCTGTCTCGTGATACCGGTATGAACACGAAACCGCTTCCACGAACACCTCGCCAAGGGCGACGGGGCCAGGTTCCTGACGGCGGCCCCCCTGACGATCGCCCGATGACGTACGACGCGCACCACGAGGACGGAACGAGGCTCGGTATGCGGGTAGCGGTGGCAGGCGGGACCGGACTGGTCGGACGGTATGTGGTCGACGAGCTGGTCGCGGCGGGGCAGGAGCCGGTGGTGCTGGCCCGCTCGCGAGGCGTCGACCTCGTCACGGGCGCGGGGCTCGACGCGGCCCTGGCCGGCGTGGAGGCGGTCGTCGACGTGAGCAATGTGACGACCACCAGCGCCAAGAAGTCGCGCGCGTTCTTCGACAGCGTGAGCCACCACCTCCTGGACGCCGGCGCGCGGGCCGGCGTACGGCACCACGTGGCGCTGTCGATCGTCGGCATCGACCGGGTCGGCCTCGGCTACTACCAGGGCAAACTGCGCCAGGAGGCGGTGGTGCAGGGCGGCCCGACACCGTGGACGGTGCTGCGCGCCACCCAGTTCCACGAGTTCGCGCAGCAGACCCTCGACCGGATCCCGGGCCCGCTCGCCGTGGTGCCCCGGATGCGCACCCAGCCGGTCGCGGCCCGCGAAGTGGGCCGACACCTGGTGCGACTCGCCCTCGCCGCGCCGCAGGGCATGGCCCCCGAACTCGCCGGACCGCGCGTCGAGCAGCTGGTCGACATGGTGCACCGACTGCTGCGGGCCCGGCACCAGCGCCGGCCGCTGCTGCCGGTGAAACTCCTCGGCGCCACGGGTGCGGCCATGACGGGCGACGGCCTGCTGCCGACCGGACAGTGCGTCCGGGGCAGCCAGACCTTCGACGCGTGGCTGGCCGAGAACGTCGCGCAGGGAGGATGAGCAAGCCGACGCGAGGCGTGCGAGACCGGTGACTCGACGGGCTGGTCGCCCTCCTCGACCGGACGTCGCGGCGACGGCGACGGTGGCGGCAAGGTGTGTGCGGCGCGGCGCCCCGTCGTCGGCGCCGACAAGGTGGCCCGGCTCTTCCTCGGCCTCATGCGCAGGGAACGGGACGTGGAACTCACGCAGGCCGACGTGAACCGCACACCGGGGTCGACGGTACGCATCGCGGGGAGCACCATCGCCGTCCTCGCGCTGGACGTCCACGACGGCCTGGTCACCCAGCTGTGGCTGGTGGTCAACCCCGACAAGCTCCACGCGTGGACCGGCGACGAGCCCCGAACCGGAATCACGGGGTGTCCGAGGCAGGGCCGGTGACGGGCAGACAGACCGTGAACGTCGCCCCGTGGCCCGCCGCGTTGCCGTCCGGGACGGTTGCCGTGACGGCGACGGTGCCCCCGTGGGCGGTGACGATGTCGCGGGCGATGGACAGCCCCAGTCCGGTGCCGGTGGTCTCGCCGGAGTGACGGGTGCGGGCGGACCCCAGGCGGACGAAGCGGTCGAAGGCGCGGTGGCGGTCGGCAGCCGGGATCCCGGTTCAGGCTCCCGTACCCCGACACGATGATCGCCGACCTCGCGGCTCGGGTGGCCCCCTCAGGGGACGGACGCCTGCTCGACCTGGCCTGCGGCACCGGCCAGCTCGCCTTCCCGCTGCGTGGCTGGTTCGCGGACGTACTGGGCCGTGGACGCCGAACCCGATATGACCGACGTGGTCCGCGCCAAGGCGACCGCCGCCGGCGCAGCCCACGTCCGGACGGTCACCGCCGGCGCGGAGGAACTGCACGCCAGGCCGGCCGGCTTCGAGCTGATCGTCATCGGCAACGCCTTCCACCGCCTCCGCCGCACCCCGGTCGCCCAGCGCGCCCTCGCCTGGCTCGAGCCCGGCGGCTGCCTGGCACTGTGCTGGTCGACCTCCCCATGGGCAGGCTCCCAGGACTGGCAGCGGGCGCTCGACAGCAAGCTGCAGGCATGGCAGAGCACCCTCGGCGCGTCCGGCCGCGTTCCGTCCGGCTGGGACGAGTCAAGGCGGCAGGAACCTGACCGTGCCGTATTGGCCCGTGCCGGGTTCGAGGCCGCCGGACGTCATACGTTCTCCGTCGAGCATCACTGGACGATCCGCGAACTCGCCGGGTTCATCCGGTCGACGTCGTTCCTGCCGCCCTCCGTGCTCGCGGAGCACGCCGCCGAGTTCGACGCGGACCTGACCGCCGAACTAGGCCGCCAGACGGTCAACGACCGCCTCACCGAAACGGTCGGCTTCGCCTACGAACTGGCCCGCAGGCCGACTGCCGCCTGACCGCCACCCCACAGCGGACGAGTGCTGAGCCTTACCGAACGGGACGCCGCCCGAGCAGCACCTCCAGAGCCACAGCCGTATCCGGATACCGCCCCGTCAGTACCGCGCCGGCCGGGCCGGGATCCACCGTCTCCCACGCCTCGTCGCAGCCCAGCAGGTCCGCCAGCGCGTCGCACGTCGCCGGGTGGGCGGCGAGCAGCGCGCAGCCGCCGCCGCTGTCCGTGGGCCGGGCCGGACCCACGGCCTGCGGCTGTGTCCGCCATGGCGGCACCCACTCGTCCAGCGCCGCGAGTCGGCCGGGGAAGACGCGCCCGGCCTCACGGATCAGCAGCGGGGCCAGTTCGGCGCCGCCCGAGCGCAGGGTGGTGATCAGGGTAGGGAGCCAGGGCAGGAGCACCGGGTCCGGCAGCCGTCCGAACGCGTTCGACACCGCCTCCACGACGAAGTCGGTGAGGCCGGGGACGGGCTCCAGGGCGTGTACGAAGCCGCTGAGGTAACGCGGATAGGCGGGCACCACCAAAGGGTTGCCCAGGAGTTCGTCGCACCTTGCCCGGAGGTCCGCGCGGGTGAGGTGCCCGAGCTGCACCTGAGCCGCCCACAGCAGCGCCGTCTTCGACGGGTCCTCAGGATGCGACTGGGCGACCGCCAGCTCCAGTTGGGTCCGGTCGCAGCCCAGGGACAGGGCGAGGCCCTCCATGCTGAACAGGAAGCCCAGCATCGCCGCCACATGGCGCACGGTGGCGTCGTCGTCGGTGAACGCCGTCGGCAGCAGGGTGCAGTAGTGCGCGTATCCGGCTTTGACGAAGGACTCGATCCACGGTGGCAGCACCGGCTCGCTGGTGCGGTAGTACGCCAGCAGCCGTCGCACCCGGCGCAGCACCTCCGGTGCGCCGTCGACGCTGCGCTCGGCCGACAGCACCTCCAGGGCGCGGGTGCCCAACTCGTCGGAGAGGCGGCGGCTGCGCAGATACAGCGTCGCGTCCTCGACGGCTTCCAGGACGGTCGCCGCGGTGGCCTGCGGGCCGTACGCCGTGCGCCGCAGGCGCTGCTCCAGGACCTGCTCGATGCTGACGCCCTCGTAGCCCAGCTCGATGAGCGCCCGCTGGTGGGTGCCCAGTGCCAGGTCCCACGACTCCTGGATCGCCTTCTCGCCGAGTTTCCGCTCGCCCATGATCGGCCTCGCGGTGCCCTGCGGCATCAGGTAACGCAGCATCCACAGCACGTCGGAGCACCGCTCCAGTTCCGGCCGGGAGGCGATGTCCAGCAACGCCCTTTGCACGCCCCGCTGTTGGAGCTTCAGGTTGAGCGGCGCGAGCCGGTCGTGCACGTCACGCGCCAGGGGTGGCAGTGCGTCGTAGCCGACCTGGCCGACCCGGTCGCCGCCCATCATGATCTCCACGAGTCGGCGCACGTCGCGCCGGCCGGGCACGGTGTCCTTCTCGATGCAGGTGACGGCCGCGTCCTGGAAGTCGTACGGCGTCGGCCTGGCCCGGTCGCGCATCCCCGCCAGCAGGATCGACGTCTCGAACACGGCGATGGCGTCGGCGGTGGAGGCGAGATAGCCGGCTCGGCGCGCGGCGCGCACGATCTCCACCGACCAGCCGAGCAGCTCGGCCTCGTCCAGCCGGTCCAGGACGGGCGGCCGGCGGAGGAAGCCGGTCAGCTTGTCCGAGGGCGGCAGCACCGGTACGGGACCGGCCGCGGCGGTGGCCTTCTTGGCTCTCGACTTCTTCGCTCCCGCCTGACCCGCCAAACGGTACGGCTCCACACGGGTGCGCTTCACGTTCTTCGCCCAGACCGTCGCGGCGATCGACACCGAGCCGGCGGCGAGGCCGAACTGCGCCTCGATCGCCGCGTGGCTGGACGGGATCAGTCCGTGCTGCCACTTGGTGGCACTGCGCGGGCTGATCTCGAAGGTGCCGGTGCCGTGGACGCCGAACTCCGCGACACGGCTGGCCGCGTGGAAGGCACCGCAGACGTAGAGGCAGTCCGCGGGATCGGCGCCGGTCGCGGCCAGGTGCTCGCGCATCCTGGTCCACATGTAGCGTTCGCGGTCCTCGTCCACGCGCACCCGGTGGGGGTCGCCGGGCGCGAGGCGGCGGAACAGGCTGCCGATCAGAAGCATGACCTGGCGGTAGGTGTCGTGGTCGCTGCCGCCCAGCGGCAGTTCGACGTACTGGTGCCACCACTCCGACCAGTGCCGGACCCTGCCATGGCGCAGCAGGTGTTCCTCCAGTTCGGCGAAGCGAGGCCGCAGGTCGCCGATTTCGACGCCGACCGCGTCGCCGTGCAGCGCGGCCTCCTCCTCGGCGGCCGCTGCGTCCGGATCGGATCCCTCGCCGATCCGGGTCTCCCGCGCGTCCCACTGGAAGACGTGGTCCGAGGAACGGTCGACCAGGACCAGTTCGACGCCCGGAGTGTCCAGCGCGTAGGCGATCGCCTGGTACTCGGCCGAGGCCTCGGTGATCGGTGCGACCACCGACAGCGGGGACCACTCGGCGGGAAAGCCGTCGACCTCGGTCGCGAAGGCCTGGACCGCCACCGGGAGACGGCAGTTGCGCAGTTCGGTCAGCAGCGGCGCCATGTCCTCGCACAGCTCCAGGTACACGACCTTCGGCTGCTTCTCCCGCAGACGGCGTGCCATCGCGAGCGCCGAGGCGGGGGAGTGGTGGCAGACGGGGAAGATCTCCAGGGGCTCGCGCACCGCGCGGTCGACGTCGTCGACGAGGCCGAGGAGGATGCCCTCCAGGGCGTCGGGCCCGTCGGCGAACGTCGCGGCGGCCTCCTGCAGTTGCCCGCGCAGTGCTTCGAACGTCCCCTCGCGCGAGGCGCTCGTGGTTTCCTCGTACGTGCCGCTCATGACAGGGTGGCGATCGCGTCGCGGCCGCCCTCCAGGAACTCCGGCCAGGATCCGCCCTCTTCCTTGCTGCGCGGTTCGACGACGCCGTGCAGGTACTTGTTGAGGATGGCCAGGTCCTCGGGCTCGCGCCGGGCCAGTGACCCGACGAGCGAGGAAGCCAGCGTACGAGCGGTCAGGGCGCGTTCGCCGAAGAAGTTGCTGTGCAGAATGGCGTCCTCGAGTACACCGATCTGCTCGGCGGAGGACAGCGCGGACTCCAGCTTCTCGTCGTCGCTGCCGGCCGCCGCCGCCGAGGCGCGCAGGTCCGCGAAGCTCTGCAGCAGCACGTCGAGCAGCGTCGGCGGCACGTCCAGCTCGATCTGGTGGCGACGCAGCAGTTCCTCGGTGCGGAAGCGGACGATCTCCGCCTCGCTCTTCTTGTTCGTCACCACGGGGATGCGCACGAAGTTGAAGCGGCGCTTGAGTGCCGAGGACAGATCGTTGACGCCCCGGTCACGGCTGTTGGCGGTGGCGATGATCGAGAAGCCGGGCTTGGCGAAGACGATGTTGTCGCTGTCCAGTTCGGGGACCGAGATGTACTTCTCGGACAGGATCGAGATCAGGGCGTCCTGGACGTCGCTGGTGGAGCGGGTGAGTTCCTCGAACCGGCCGATCGCGCCGCCTTCCATCGCGGTCATGATCGGCGAGGGGATCATCGACTCCCGCGACTGGCCCTTGGCGATCACCATGGACACGTTCCAGGAGTACTTGATGTGGTCCTCGGTGGTGCCGGCCGTGCCCTGCACGACCAGCGTGGAGTTGCGGCAGATCGCGGCGGACAGCAGCTCGGCCAGCCAGCTCTTGCCGGTGCCGGGGTCGCCGATGAGCAGCAGGCCGCGGTCGGAGGCCAGCGTGACGATGGAGCGCTCGACGAAACTGCGGTCGCCGTACCACTTCTGCGGGATCTCCCGGTCCAGGCCGTCGGAGCGCTCGGAGCCCAGGATGAACAGGCGGACCATCTTGGGGGACAGGCGCCAGGAGAAGGGCTTGGGGTTGTCGTCGATGGACTCCAGCCAGTCCAGTTCCTCGGCGTACTTGATCTCGGCAGGGGCGCGCAACAGGTCGGACATGTCAGGGCCTTTCTCAAAGACTCTTAAGCGAGGAACGTCTTGAGCTCGTGGACGAGCTTGCGGATGTGGCCGGAGAGCACCGGCGTGCCGAGGTCCTTGAAGCGCTCGCGGAACCACGGGTTGACACTGCCGCGGCCGGAGCTGGTCACCGAGCCGACCGGGATGAACTTGGCTCCCGACCGGTGAATGGCGGCCATGCTCTCGAACAGCGGCTCGGTTCGCCATTCGTAGAAGTCGGAGATCCACACCACGACGGTGTTGCGGGGCTCGGCGATCTTCGGCTGGGCCAGTGCCATGGCGACCGTGCCGTCGGTGCCGCCCCCGAGGTTGGTGCGCAGCAGCGTTTCGAAGGGGTCGTGCACCCAGGGCGTGAGGTCGAGCGCCTGGGTGTCGTACGCGATCAGGTGGACGTCCACCTTCGGCAGCCCGGCGAAGATCGACGCGAGGATGGTGCAGTTCACCATCGAGTCGACCATCGAGCCCGACTGGTCCACGACGACGATGAGCCGCTGAGGCGTCGTCCTGCGGGCGGTGTGCCGGTAGTAGAGGCGGTCGACGTACAACCGCTCCTCCTCCGGGCTCCAGTTGGTGAGGTTCTTCCAGATCGTGCGGTCGAGGTCGAGGTTGCGGAACACCCGCTTGGGCGGGACGGAGCGGTCCAGGGCGCCGACCGTGGCCTTCTCCACCTGAGTGCGCAGCACTTCGGCGACCTCGTCGACGAATCGGCGGATCAGGGCCTTGGCGTTGGCCAGGGCCACGCCAGAGAGGTTGTTCTTGTCCCGCAGCAGCTGCTCGATCAGCGACATGCTCGGAGTCAGCTGGGCGGCGAGCTTGGGGTCGGCCAGCACCTCGCGCAGGTGCATCCGCTTGACGAGGTCGGCCTCGATGGCGCCGAGTTCCGGACCGATCGACGGAATCAGCCGGCTGAGATCGGGCGTCCTGCCGCGACCGCCGGTGCCGGTCGGGCTGACGCCCGGCCCCGCGGCGCTTCCTCCGGTCCGGCCGCCGCGCAGCTCGCCCGGCCTGCATCCGAGCGCGCGCTCCAGCCAGCCCGCGTCGGACTGCCAGCGCGCCAGCTGTCCGGCGGTGACCGTGCCGGAGGGCGAGGCGAAGACGTTGAGCAGCACCTTCGACACCAGCGCCGCGCGGCGTACTTCGGCGGCCCGGTCGCGTGCGTCGTCCGAGCCGTCGTCGGGCTCCGGGGCCATCAGACCGTCGAACTCGGCGGCCAGGTCCGGGTGGCGCTGGACGACCGAATCGACGGAGGCCTGCGGGTCGAGCAGCGCGGACGGCAGGCCGATGTCCTCTACGACGGCGAGGCTCGCCGACTCGAGCGTGGCCTGCTCCTCGGGGTCGAAGAGGCGGGCGAGCAGCCGCCAGTAGAGGACCTGACGGCGGTTGTCGTGGGGGTTCGCCTCGGGGTTCCGCGGGTTCGTGCGACCGGCAGACTGCCCGGTGTCGGCCGTAGGTCCCGTTGTCTGCTCCGTCATTTGCGCAGCAGCCTTCCGGCACGCTCCCGCAGCACGGTCACGGCGTCGGTGGCGGCCTTCTCCGCCTTGACACCGACCTTGTCGGTGGTGCCCCCGGCCCATGCGCCGGCGTGGATCGCGACGGCCTTCTTCCGCAGGGTCGTCTCGACGGCCAGAGGTTGCACGCGATACGTCCCGGCGTCCCAGCGGAGCAGCCCGATGCACGCGCCGGACGCCGCGACGGCCTCGGGGGTCAGCGGCCCGGTGGCCGGGACACGGTCGGTGTCCACGGCCAGAGGGTGTCCGGCGACGGTGAATGTCAGCACGTCGTCGTCCTTCCGGGCCGCGTAGCCCTCCAGGAACACGGGTACGGCGATGCGCGCCGGGTGCCGGTCCAGCGGTGCGGTAGCCGCGCCCGTGGCGTGGGGCAGGGCGACGCGGGCCGTGGCGAAGGCGTCGGCGGGCTCACTGGGGCGGGCGTGCTCGTCGCTCCAGAGCAGATCGCCCTCGGCGGTGACCGGCATGCCGGCGAGCTCCATCGAGCGGCCTTCGCCGACGGCCGCCAGCAGCGACATATGGGGGCGCAGCAACTGCCAGACGCCCGCTCCCACCACCGTGTCCGGTTTCGGTGCCGAGACACTGGCACGGACCAGGCGGGGCGCGGCGCCGTCGGCGGGCTCGAACACCGCGTGGACCTGGGCCTGGGCGGCCGTCGCGTGCTCCTGCAGGTCGACACCGAGGGGCAGCAGGCGGCCGGTGGCGGTATCGGCCGCGGGCGCCTCGGAGGCGCCGGGCAGCGTCAGCAGCATCGCACGCGACCAGAGGTCGCCCCAGCGGCGAGCGGGGACCCTTTCCAGGGACGCGCCGGGACAGGACGCCGCGAGCTCGACGGCGAATCCGTCAAGGAGCGTCGCGAGGCGGCGCATCGACGGGTCCGGAAGCATCGCGGAGACGACTTGCGCCGATCCGGAGACCACGTCGTGGTCGATGCCCTGCCATCCGGCGCGCGCGAGATCGGAGAGCCAGGCCCGGGCGGCGGCCGGCAGGTTCGCCGCCTGCAAGGCGCCGGGCTCCGGTGCCGGCTCCTCGTCGCGGGTGCGGCCGGTGGCCTCGTCGAGGCGGCTCACGAGGGCGTCGTGGACGGAGCCGAGGAGTGCGGTGCGCGCGGCGGCCAAGGCGACGAAATGGTCCTCGCTCGCGGCTCCGGCCGCCGACTTCTCGGCCGCCTCGGCGACCCGGGAGGCGAGCGGCGTGCCCGCGACGGCGTGGGCGAGCTCCGTCAGATCGGCGACCTGGGCGGGCTGGGGACGGAGGAGCCCCCCGGCGAGCGCCCGGTCAAAGCCGTCGACGGCCGCCAAGGCCTCGTCCAGCCCGGCGATGGATTCGGAGAGCAGATCGGCGCGCATCACGCCACCGTCCTGGTCGGCGGGAACCACTGCATCTCGGGCAACGGGGCTGTGGTCGGGGCGAGTTCCAGGTAGGCCAGGTGGCGCAGGAAGCGGCTGAAGACGGGCGCGGCGGCCGTGGTGTCCCCCTGCGACGGCCGCGTGTCGCTCATGGCGCCGGAGATGCTCTGCGCAGCCGGCTCCCCGTCCACGACCTCGACCCTCAGATAGCGGGCGACGCGCTCGGCGCCGTACTGCAGCACCGCCTCGGTGATCAGGGACCGGATGTGATTGCAGAACGAGCCGCGCGCTCCGCCGCAGGGCCGGTTGTTGTTGGTGCTGCACGCGAACGCGTACGTGCCGGCCGCGACCGACGAGACATAGACCCGCTCGATGTCCGAGCCGCTGGACACCACGCCCTGGAGGCGTCCGTCGGCCAGCTCGACGAACGGAACCTTGGCGAGCTTGCGCGGCCGCGCGGGCGCTATCACCCGTGCCGTGCTCGACCTCTCCCAATCCGACAACGCACCATCTCCTATGCACCCAAGGGGACTTCCACGCCACACCGGCGGGACACGACTGAACATACTTGCCGCCACTGACAACGCCCCCTCACGCACGCTCTGCGCGCATTCCAAACGCCCACACCCACGCCGACCAGGGGCTTGAGCCGGTTCGTGGGGTGGGTGCCGCCGCCCGCGACCGAGCCGCGGAGGGCGCGCCGGGTGTCGGGGCGCCGGGGCGTCGGGCCGAGGTTTTCCGCGGCTTCGCCGGGATCGCCCGCACTCTCATCCGCCACCGCCGGCTTGCCTGCGATGTGCGCCCGCGGCGGATGCGGGGCGAGGCGGTGACGTCGGCGATGTGCGCCCGCGGCGGATGCGGGGCGAGACCGTGGCGTCGGCGATTTGCGCCCGCAGCAGATGCGGGGCGAGGCCGTGGCGTCGGCGATGTGGAGGCCGGTTCTACCGCTTCCGCTCGACCAAGCGGGCGAGGTTGTCCAGAGCCATGCGGGTGCCCAACTCGTTGTCCGTACGGGGTACGTCGTCGGGAATGCCCTCGTGCACGATCACGACGTCGGTCGCGTCGTCGCCCGCGTCGTCCACGGGGGTGAGTGACGTGGTCATCGTCATCGTGCCGCGCAGCGCGTCGTCGGAGGTCTCGAACTCCAACACCTCTACCACCAGCTTGTCGGGCACGAGTCGTGCGAAGTGGCCGTGGTAGGTGTCCGTGTGGAGGGCCGACTTCCCTGCACCGGCTGCGTCGTCGTAGGTGAGCGAGACGCGGAAGGTGCCGCCTTCACGGGGGTCGAATTCGTGGACGTGGCTGGTCATGCCGGCGGGCACGCGCCATGCGGCCACCGCGCCCGGATCGAGGAGTGCCTGGTAGACGGCTGCGGGAGTGGCCTTCACGCGTCGCGAAACTTGCGTGGCATACATGAGAGGCAACGTACTGCCCGCGCGGCGGATTCGCCGCTGCTGTGCGGTACGGGTGTGCTCGACGGCGTGTCGGCCGGTCGCCCGGGGGCCCCGGTGCGCGCCAGGGCCCCACGGTGCGGGAGCTGTCAGGGAATGCGGGCCACGCCGGTGTATATGCCGCTGCCCTCGGGTGCGGGCGCCGGGGTCGTCTTGAACCACTCGGGTGCGGTGACCAGGCCGGGGTCGAGAAGGGTCAGGCCGTCGAAGAAGCGGGTGACTTCCGGGCGGGTGCGGAAGCCGAGGCGGATGCCTCCCTTGGCGTATTCGGCGGTGACCTGTTGGGCGAGTTCCGGGAAGAGGTCGGATGCGGCGTGCGACAGCACGAGGTAGCTGCCCGGCGGCAGGGTGGCGACCAGATTGCGGACGATGCCGTGGGCGTCCTGGTCATCGGGGACGAAGTGCATCAGTGCGATCAGGGAGAGGGCGATCGGGCGGTCGAAGTCCAGCACGGCACGGGCGCGTTCGAGGATCGCGTCCGGCTGCCGTACATCGGCCTGGATGTAGTCCGTAGCACCCTCGGGACGGCTGATCAGCAGCGCTTCGGCATGCCGGAGCACGATGGGGTCGTTGTCGGTGTAGACGACCTTCGCTCCCGGTGTGATCCGCTGGACTATCTGATGCAGGTTCGGCTCGGTCGGGATGCCCGTGCCGATGTCGAGGAACTGGTCGATGCCTTGTGCGGCGAGCCAAGCGGCCGCTCGGTGCATGAACTGTCGGTTCTGCCGGGCCGCGTCACGGGCCTCGGGCGGCAACTGCGCGCCCACTGCCTCGTCGACGGGATAGTTGTCCTTGCCGCCCAGGAGCCAGTCGTAGACCCTCGCGGGATGCGCCTTGCTCGTGTCGATCTGCGGAGGGTGGGGTGTGTCGGTCGTCATGACAGGCTCCGGTGCGCGCAGGGGGATCAGCGTGTTTCCGATCACCGTAGTCTGGCACGGCATCTCGCCTGAAAGTAAAGGGAGTTGCCCGTGCCCGGCCAGGCGGCAGCCGGGTCGCGGCGCCGTCTTGGCGCGCGTGCGCGGCCGCACCCCGGGGTGGCTTGTCTTCAAGCCTTGACGGATCGGTGAAGCGCGCTGTCGGCCGGTGACGTCCGCACTCCAGCTCAGAGCATGCGGAGCGGTCCCGCCGCGCAAGAGGCGTACACACGACGTGAAGAAACTCGCTGCAGAGGACTTGCCCCCCGCTACGACTCATTACTTAAATCAAATCGTGAACTAAGTGCAGTGGAAGGTCGGTTCACCCGCAGACGTCCAAGAGCCGGAACCGGCGTTTCCGCTCCGGACTCATGTGTTCGCTCCGCTGTCACCCCACCCGCATGGGAGCCATGGCATGAAACTCAGAACCTTGGGTGTCGCGCTCGCCGCAATGGCCGCGCTGATCACCCTGCCCCTGCAGACACCGGCCGCAGCGGCCGAAACACCGCTGTCCCAAGGCAAGACGGCCACATCCTCCTCCGACGAGAACGCGGGCACCCCCGCTGCCGGCGCCGTGGACGGCAACACCGCCACCCGGTGGTCGTCCGCCGCCAGTGACACCCAGTGGCTGCAGGTCGACCTCGGAACCTCGGCCTCGCTCACCAAGGTCGTCCTCAACTGGGAGACCGCCTACGGCAAGGACTACCGGATCCAGACCTCCCAGGACGGGAGCAACTGGACCGACATCAAGACCGTGACCGGCGGCGACGGGGGAGTGGACACCCTCGACGTCTCCGGACAGGGCCGCTACGTCCGCATGTACGGCGTCCATCGCGCCACGCAGTACGGCTACTCCCTGTGGGAGTTCCAGGTGTACGGCGACACCGGCACGACTCCGCCCACGACCTGTGACCCGGCCAACGCCGCGCAGGGCGGACAGGCCTCCGCCTCCTCCACCGAGAACGCGGGCACCCCGGCTTCCGCGGCCTTCGACGGCAACACCGGCACACGCTGGTCCAGCCAGGCGTCCGATCCGCAATGGGTCCAGGTCGACCTGGGATCGGTACGGGACCTGTGCAAGGTCGACCTCAACTGGGAGACGGCGTACGGCAAGGCGTTCCAGATCCAGGCCTCCACGGACGGCCAGAACTGGACCACCCTGAAGACCGTCACCGACGGCACCGGGGGCACGGCGTCCTACGACGTCTCCGGACAGGGCCGCTACGTACGGATCTACGGGACCACCCGGGCCACCGGATACGGGTACTCGCTGTGGGAGGTCGCCGTCCACACCGGGTCAGGTGGCACACCGCCGGTCCAAGGGGGCGGCGACCTCGGCCCCAACGTCATCGTGGTGGACCCCTCGACGCCCAACCTCCAGCAGCAGTTCGACCAGGTCTTCGCCCAGCAGGAGTCGAACCAGTTCGGCTCCGGCCGCTATCAGTTCCTGCTGAAGCCCGGCACGTACAACGGCATCAACGCCCAACTCGGCTTCTACACCTCGATCTCCGGGCTCGGGCTCAACCCCGACGACACCCACATCAACGGTGACATCACCGTGGACGCGGGCTGGTTCAACGGCAACGCCACCCAGAACTTCTGGCGCTCGGCGGAGAACCTCGCGATCACCCCCTCGAACGGCACCGACCGCTGGGCGGTGGCACAGGCCGCCCCCTTCCGCCGTGTTCACGTCCAGGGCGGCCTCAACCTCGCGCCGGCCGGCTACGGCTGGGCATCGGGTGGCTACATCGCCGACTCCAAGATCGACGGCACGGTGGGCCCGTACTCCCAGCAGCAGTGGTACACCCGTGACAGTTCCGTCGGCGGCTGGACCAACGGCGTGTGGAACATGACGTTCACCGGTGTGCAGGGAGCCCCGGCGACCAACTTCGACACCGGCCCGTACACCACCCTGGACACGACCCCGGTCTCCCGCGAGAAGCCCTACCTCTACCTGGACGGCAGCGCGTACAAGGTCTTCGTGCCGGCCAAACGCACCAACGCCCGCGGTGTCTCCTGGCCCAACACGGCCGGGACGTCGATACCGCTGGACCAGTTCTACGTCGTCAAGCCCGGCGCGACCGCGGCGACCATCAACGCGGCTCTCGCCCAGGGCCTGAACCTGCTGTTCACACCGGGTGTGTACCACCTCGACCAGACGATCAACGTGGCCCGCGCCAACACCGTCGTCCTGGGCCTCGGCCTGGCCACCATCGTGCCGGACGGCGGCATCGACGCGATGCACGTCGCGGACGTGGACGGGGTCAGGCTCGCCGGATTCCTCATCGACGCCGGACGGGTCAACTCGGACACGCTGCTGCAGATCGGCCCGGCCGACGCCTCCGCCGACCACTCCGCCAACCCCACCACCATGCAGGACGTGTTCGTGCGCATCGGCGGCGCGGGGCCCGGCCTGGCCACCAACTCCGTCGTGGTCAACAGCGACGACGTCGTCATCGACCACACCTGGCTCTGGCGCGCCGACCACGGCGACGGGGTCGGCTGGGACACCAACCGGGCCGACTACGGCCTGCGCGTCAACGGGGACGACGTCCTCGCGACCGGACTGTTCGTCGAGCACTTCAACAAGTACGACGTGCTGTGGAACGGCGAACGCGGACGGACGATCTTCTTCCAGAACGAGAAGGCGTACGACGTGCCCAACGCGGCCGCCATCACCCATGACGGCATCGTCGGATACGCGGCCTACAAGGTCGCCGACTCCGTCGGCGTACACGAGGCGTGGGGTCTGGGAAGCTACTGCAACTACACGGCGGACCCCTCGATCGTGCAGGCTCACGGATTCCAGGTCCCCGTCAAGTCCGGGATCAAGATGCACGACATTCTCGTGATCTCCCTGGGCGGCAAGGGCCAGTACGCCCACGTCATCAACGACACCGGCGCCCCTACGTCGGGGACGGACACCGTTCCTTCCAAGGTCACCCAGTTCCCGTGACCGGCAAGCCGAACGGCTGACAGGCACCAAGGTGCCGGTGCTCCGCCCTGCCACGGGGGAGCACCGGCACCCCCACACCGGTTCATGGACCCGCTCTACAGGGCCGGCTCACCGGGCCGGTCGGTGAGCGTAGAGGCCCCCGGCTTACGGCTCGGCCCGCCGTCCCCGGCCGGGATCCGCATCGTGACGCGGTAGCCGCCGTCGGGGGCAGGGCCGGACTCGAAGGTGCCGTGCAGGAGTTCGGCGCGTTCCTTGAGGCCGATCAGGCCTTGGTGCGAGCCGGGCAGGGCCAGGGAGGGACGGGTGGCCGGGGTGTTCGTCACGGTCACGCCGAAGGCGTCACCGTCGTGCCACAACAGAACGGTCGCGGCGGCGCCGGGCGCGTGCTTGCGTACGTTCGTGAGCGCCTCCTGCACGGTGCGGTAGAGGGTGCGCTGCGCCGGGGTGCCGATGTCCGAGGGTAGTTCGCCGGTCAGTTCCGCGTCGATACCGCTGGTCGAGACCAGTGTGTGGAGATCCGCGAGGGTGGGCTGCGGTGTGAGCTCGGTGGCGTGGCCGCCGGAGGCCCGCAACACCGTGACCATGTGGCGCAGTTCGTCGAGGGTGGCGACGCTGAGGGCGCGGATGGTGCGGGCGCCCTCCTTGCAGTCCGGGTCTTTCGCGGCGACTTGCAGCGCACCGGCCTGTACGGCGATCAGGCTGACCTGGTGCGAGACGACATCGTGCATCTCGCGCGCGAGCTGAGCGCGCTCGCGGGCCAGCACCGCCTGGGAGTGCAGCACCCTTTCGTACTCCCGCGCCTCCTCCATCTCGACGAGCCTCCGGGACAAGTCCTGCCGCGCCTGCACGAGTTGCCCCAGCAACACGGGGGCGGCCGCGGTCGCCAGCGTGTAGACGAAGTAGATCAGGGTCCAGGTGCGCTCGTGCGAGGAGAGATCGATCGGCGGCCACGGTACGGCGGACACGAGGGCGAACAGAACGGCGCAGGCCACGAGGAGCCGACGGTTGCGGGACCGCTCGGACAGGGTGAACAGGGCCGCGAGCGGGGCGACCACGATGTCCTCCAGCAGAGTCGCCGGGAGCGTGAGGAGGAACACGGCGAGCGGGAACCGCCGCCGGAACGCGAGCGCGCCACAGGCGACCGCGGCCAGCGCCTGCGCGAGGGGTGTCGCGTCCTGCAGGGCGAGCCAGACGTCCGCGATCGCGAGTGCGACGACCCCGGCGTCGATGACGGGGTCGGGAACGCGCGCCCACCAACTCTTCGGCGGCGTCATCGCACGGACTCCGCCGGGTCCTGCCCGTCGAGCAGCCCGGCCCGCTGGGCGAGCAGCGCCGCCTGGACCCGGCTGCTCACCCGCAGTTTGGTGAGGATCCCGCTGACGTGGTCCTTGACGGTGCCCGCGCTGAGGTGGATGCGGCTGCCGATGTCGGCGTTGGACAGTCCCTCCGCGATCAGCACCAGCACCTCGCGTTCGCGTTCGGTGAGCCGTCCGACGCAGGCGGCCTCCGCATCGTCGACGGCGGCTCCTCCGGGGTGGCTCTGCCAGACGGCACGGGACGCCTTCGGCGACAACACGACACCGCCCGCCGCCAACGTCCGTACCAGTTGGGCGAGTTGCTCCGGTTCGGTGTCCTTGAGCAGAAAACCGGCCGCGCCGGAGCGCAACGCGGTCAGGATGTACTCGTCCGCGTCGAACGTCGTCAGCATCGCCACCACGGGTGCGTCGGGCATCGCGCGCAGCTTCCGCAGCACGGTGAGCCCGTCGACGTCCGGCATCCGGATGTCCAGCAGCACGACGTCCGGGCGCTCACGGTCCACCGCGTCGACCGCCTCCGCGCCCGCCGTGGTCGCGACGACCTCGATGTCATCGGCCGCGCTCAGGATCAGCTGGAACCCCGACCGCACGAGCGCCTCGTCGTCCACCACAACCACCCGGATCACGCGCGTTCCGCCTCATTGCTCGTCGTACCTGCGCCTGGGGCCGCACGCAGCTGCCGTGGGCCTGACCTTAGTGACGAGACATGCCTGGCAGAGCGCCGTGCGCGGACACACCAGCCACCTGGGGGAAAGGTCCAGCCGTTCGGCGGGAGCGCACGGGCGTCGACTGGTTCATCCTGGCTCCTGACGAGCGTCTCGACGCCCGCGCGTCGTCCCGTGGCCGCCGTGCCCGCCGTGGCCGCCGTAGCCGGTGAGCCCCTTGAGCGGCCGCCGCCCGGCGGGGCCCATACCCGCTGCCCGGCGGGTATGGACAGGACGCCTGCCGGATACCCGCCGGCCGGCGTTCTCTCCAGCCTGAAGGCATGGCGGAGAACGCAGTCGACGCGGAACGCCCCGCCCCGGCCGAATCCGAGGCGTCCGCGAGCGACCGCGCCGCGCCGGTCCGGCTCATCGGCGTCGATCTCGCCCGTGGGCTCGCGGTCTTTGGGATGTACGCGGCCCATGTCGGCCCCGATCCGTCCGACGGCGGCGCGACCGGCTTCTTCATGGAGCTGTCGCACGGCCGGTCCTCGGCGCTCTTCGCCTTCCTTGCCGGGTTCTCGGTCGTCCTGATCACCGGCCGACATGCACCGAAGACGGGCCGGGCGGGCCGTCAGGCGGTCGCCAAGGTCGTCATCCGGGCCGTCGTCCTGCTGGCTCTTGGCACCGCGCTCACCATGACGGGAACCCCGGTCGAGGTGATCCTCGCCTTCTACGGTCTGTACTTCCTGCTCGTCCTGCCGCTGTACCGGCTGGGCGCCCGCCCGCTGGCGATCATCGCCGCGAGCAGCGCACTGGTGCTGCCGCAGGTTCTGTACGTGGTGCAGCAGGCGCTCCCAGGCGGACCCGACGACGGCCCTGACGGCATCTGGGCCTGGCCCGCGGGCGGCGACGGCATCGTCTCGCTGCTCTTCACGGGCAGTTACCCGGCACTGAGCTGGCTGCCCTTCGTCATCGCGGGCATGGCCGTGGCCCGCCTCGACCTGGCGTCCGCGGTGGTCCGGGTACGCCTCGCGATCACGGGAGGCGCTCTGGCCCTGCTCGGCCACGGCGGTTCCTTCCTGGCGCTGCACGTCGTCCCGGGCGCCGCTTCGGCCATCCACGCCTCCCGCGGGGCCGACGGACCGGCACTGTCGGCCTGGTGGTCCGACACCGCGGGCTACCCGGCCGGAGACACCCCGGCGTGGCTCCTGGCGGCATCCCCGCACAGCGAGACGACGCTCTCCGTCCTGGGGAACACGGGGGTGGCCATCGCGGTCCTGACCGCCTGCATCGCCGCCACCGACGCCTTCCCCGGTCTCCGCAGACTCGCTCTCCCGGTGATCGCGGTCGGCACCATGTCCCTGTCCGCGTACGTCCTCCACATCATCGGCATCGGCCTCCTCGGCATCGAGGACCTGCCCGGCTCGCCGCCGCACGTCCTGCTCGGCTTCCTGGCCGTGGTGAGCGTGTTCGCGACGCTCTGGTCGCGCTTCTTCCGGCGAGGTCCACTGGAGTGGCTGCTCGGCAGGGCCACGAAGGCGGCGGAACTCGTCCGATGAGCGGCGATTTCCCCGACGCTGAAACCGGGTCCGACGCAACGCCGTGTCAGGCCACGAGGTGTCGCACGGTGAGGCCACAAGGTGTCGCACGCGGGCCCCGACTGCCTCGCGAGCCGCCGTGGGCACGCTCGCGGGGGACCGGCGGTTGATCAGCACCACACCGATGACGATGAAGAGCTTCCAGCGTGCCGGCCGGAGAGCACGCGGATTTGGCTACCGGCCCGGCAGCCGCGTCGTGATCTCCTGGAGCACCCAGCCGTTGCCGTCCGGATCATTGAACGAGGCGAACGAGGAGTAGCTGCGACGTTCCGGGTCGGGGCCTGGTACCCGATCTGTGGTCCCGGCGCGGTGGAACACCCCTCCCGCGTCGTGGAACACCTCGCTCACCGTGACGCCGCGGTCGGCGAGCTCGGCACGGGCCGCCTCGATGTCGGAGACGGCGAGGTGCAGGCCATCCGTGGAGCCCGGCGCCGCCGAGGTGATCCCGGTGCCGAAGATGATCGAGCACAGCGAGCCTGGCGGGGTGAACTGCACCACCCGGAATGCGCCGTCGGCGAAGTCGGCGTCGAGCCGCCACCCGAGCGACTCGTAGAACTTCTTGGCCCGGTCGACATCGGTGACCGGTACGACCGCAACCTCGAGTTTCATGTCCACCACTGCTTGCTCCTGTCCATCGGGGCCGGCGATGTCTGTCCACGGATCCGGCTGTTGCCGCTTGTATCCACGGTTGTGCCGGGGACGGCCCGTCGCAACCCGTGCAAGGCGGTGACCAGCTTGTAGATGGCTTCCCGTCATGATCCAGATTCACGTCGCCATCTTGACGGGTGACCCTGACCGTGCGGGGTTCGTCACCTGTTGGGCAAGTGACGAACCCCGCGCGGCGTTGAGGCCACGGCCATCACGCAAGCGTCCGAGAGACAGGAGATGGACGTGTGCCCAGCGATAGAGCGATATCCAGCCGCGGTCACGTCGTCCCCGGGCCGCCACTCCCGAACGAGCCGCCGGAACCCCGGCTCCACCGTCGCCGCGTCTGGTCCTCGCTGCGTTTGCTGCCCGACGTACCGCCGCCCGACAACTGGTGCGGGGTGAGCCGCTCGCTCTCGTCGTGCGCCTGCGGCACCTCATCGGGCTCCCGCACCTCCCGGACTTCATGGACCGGGCCGCTCTCCGGCAGCCGGGGCTGCTCGTCCGGACGCGGCGGCGCCGCCTCCCGGCGACGGACCTTGATGCCGAGACGGACGGCCCAGATCAGCGCGCAGACGACGACCAGGCCCGCGACCAGCGGTAGCGCCCCGACGGCCAGCCCGCTGGAGGCGGTCATTTCCCCACTCAGTGCAGTCATCCGTCCCGGGTACCCCGACACGCGGTGATACTCCCGCGCATCGAGTGCCGGAAGTACCGTCGGCAGTGCCATCGCCACGGTGGTGGCACTGCCGTTCAAGGCGCTTGCCCGGCTGTTCGGCGCGGCGTCCCGGTCGGGCGCCGGGCGATGGCCTGGCCTTCTGAGGTCAGGGCAGTGGGATCCCGCCGGTGGCGTTCATGATTTCCGCGGTGATGAAGCTCGCTCGTGGCGAGGCGAGGAAGACGAAGGCGGGGGCCATCTCCGCGGGCTGGGCGGGCCGGCCGAGGGGTGACTGCTTGCCGAACTCCGCGGTATCCGGAAGTGTCGCCGGGATCAGTGGCGTCCATACGGGGCCGGGGGCCACGGCATTGACGCGGATGCCGTCTCCGGCCACCATCTGCGCGAGCCCCTGGGTGAAGGTCACGATGGCGCCCTTCGTCATCGCGTAGTCGAGCAGATGCGGGCTCGGCTTGTATGCCTGCACGGACGTGGTGTTGATGATGGAGCCGCCCGCCGGAATGTGCGGCAGCGACATCTTGCACAGCCAGAACATGCCGTACAGGTTGGTGCGTACCACCCGGTCGAACTGCTCTGTCGAGATCGCTTCGATTCCGTCCGGCTGGGACATCTGGTACGCGGCATTGTTGACGAGGACATCGATACGGCCGAACTCCGCGACGGCACGCTCCACCAGCCGGTGGCACTGCTCCTCCTCGCGGATGTCGCAGGGCACGGCCACCGCCTTGCGGCCGGCGTCCTCGACCAGGCGGGCGGTCTCCGCGGCCTCCTGGCCCTCCTCCGGCAGGTAGGTGAAGAGCACGTCGGCGCCCTCGCGGGCGTAGGCGAGGGCCACGGCCCGGCCGATCCCGGAGTCGCCACCGGTCACCACGGTTTTGTGGTCCTGGAGGAGCCCGCTGCCTTCGTAGGAGTCCTCGCCGTGGTCGGGCGGCGGGTCCATGGGGCCGGTCCAACCAGGATGCTCCTGGTCCTGTTGCGGGAAGTCCGGGCGGGGGTGCTTGTCGGTGGGGTTCTCGGGCATGGGAGCTGCCCTCCTTGATCCTGGATCGGCGGCGCGCGCGGGGACGCACGTCGCTATGGGGGCGGGCCGCGCCGAGCCGGTCCTCGGGGAAACGGAACGGCGTCCCCGACGAGCGCGGGCGTGGGCGGAGGGCACCTCCCGCCAGGGACGGGAGCGACGCATGTGCGGTGCCACCGGGTGCCCACGAGCGTGCGGTGTCATCGGGTGCCGATGAGTGTGCTGTGTCACCGGGTGCCCACGAGCGGGTGATCCACACGTGGGGTGTGACGCACACGTACGGATCGGGGCCCGGACGACGCGCCCCATCGCGATGCGGGCTTTCCAGCCCACACCCCGCTCGTTCCATGGCCCAGGTTCCATGGCCCAAACCGTGGCCCACATTCCATGGCCTGGCCCAGGTTCAATGGCCCAACACGGCCTCTTCGGGCCGGTCGGTCTCCTCGACGGGTGGCAGCAACAACTCCTCGTACCTGCCCAGCGCCAGCACAACGCCGAGCATCAGCAACGGGATGATCACAGCGAGCACCGCCATGGCCGGTCCTTCCCCAGGGGATGGTTCGCGGGGGGCGCGGTCCGGGTCTCCCCGCGGCGGGCGGGCAAACCTTCCTGAGGACGGCCTGTCCGGCGGGACGTTGCGGGCACCAGTGGACTCCGGGCAGGCAGGCGCCGACGTCCGCGCGTGGTGAGGACCCCGGCTGCGCCGACAACGCATGGGTACCCCCTCCCGGGGTACTAAGAGCGACTCACGCCGACGCGGCCGCGGAAGCCCGAAACGTCGGTGGTGCAGATGAGCCGGACGAACGAACCACCTCCCAGGACGGCGCGCCCGACGCGCGGAGCGACGCGAAGAACGAGTACGACTACCGGTGCTGGAACCGACTACCGGTGTGATGAGAGGAATTCCTGTGTCGATCAAGGTGTCCGACTACGTCCTCCAACGACTCCGCGAGTGGGACGTCGACCATGTGTTCGCCTATGCCGGCGACGGCATCAACGGCCTCCTCGCCGCCTGGGGGCGATCCGACAACAAGCCCAAGTTCGTGCAGTCGCGGCACGAGGAGATGTCCGCGTTCGAGGCCGTCGGATACGCCAAGTTCTCCGGCAAGGTCGGCGTCTGCGCCGCGACTTCCGGCCCGGGGGCGATCCACCTGCTCAACGGCCTCTACGACGCGAAACTCGACCATGTCCCCGTCGTCGCGATCGTCGGTCAGACCAACCGCAGCGCCATGGGCGGTTCGTACCAGCAGGAAGTCGACCTGCTGAGCCTCTACAAGGACGTCGCCTCCGACTTCTGCGAGATGGTGACCGTTCCCGAACAGCTTCCCAACGTCATCGACCGAGCCATGCGCACCGCATACGCCAAGCGGACCGTGACGGCGGTCATCATTCCGGCCGATGTGCAGGAGCTCGAGTACTCGGCGCCGACCCACGCCTTCAAGATGGTCCCCTCCAGCCTCGGCGTCACCCGCTCCGCGCCGGTCCCGGCCGCGGCGGACCTCGCTCGCGCCGCGGAGGTGCTCAACGAGGGCGAGAAGGTCGCCGTTCTGATCGGGCAGGGCGCGCGCGGGGCACGGACCGAGGTCGAGGAACTCGCCGACGTCCTCGGCGCCGGGGTGGCCAAGGCGCTGCTGGGCAAGGACGCCCTGCCGGACGACCTGCCGTATGTCACCGGTTCGATCGGGCTGCTCGGCACCCGTCCCTCGTACGAGCTGATGCAGGACTGCGACACCCTGCTCGTCATCGGGTCCAGCTTCCCGTACACCCAGTTCCTGCCGGAGTTCGGTCAGGCGCGCGCCGTGCAGATCGACATCGACCCGTTCATGGTGGGACTGCGCTACCCGTTCGAGGTCAACCTCGTCGGCGACTCGAAGGAGACGCTCAAGGCCCTGCTGCCGCAGCTGAGGCGGAAGAAGCACGGCAAGTGGCGCAAGAAGATCGAGCAGGACGTGGCCCGTTGGTGGGAGGTCATGGAGCGCCGGGCAGCCGTGGAGGCGGACCCGATCAACCCCGAGTACGTCGTGCACGCCCTCGACGCGCTTCTGCCGGACAATGTGATCCTGGCCGCCGACTCCGGCTCGGCGGCCAACTGGTACGCCCGGCACCTGCGCATGCGCGGGAACATGCGCGGCTCCCTGTCCGGCACGCTGGCCACGATGGGTCCCGGGGTGCCCTATGTCATCGGCGCCAAGTTCGCCCACCCCGGCCGTCCGGCTCTGGCGATCGTGGGGGACGGGGCCATGCAGATGAACGGCTTGGCCGAACTCATCACGGCCGCCAAGTACTGGCCGGAGTGGCAGGATCCGCGGCTGATCGTTGCCGTCCTCAACAACCAGGACCTCAATCAGGTCACCTGGGAGATGCGCGCCATGACCGGCGCCCCGCAGTTCCTGCCCTCCCAGGCGCTCCCGGACGTGCCGTACGCCGACTTCGCCCGCTCCATCGGCCTCGGTGGGGTGCGGGTGGAGAAGCCGGGGGAGGTGGAGGACGCCTGGCAGCAGGCGCTCGCTGCCGACCGGCCGTTCGTCATCGACTTCCGCACCGATCCCGCCGTACCGCCGATCCCTCCGCACGCCAGTCTCGACCAGATCGAGGCCGCGGCCTCCGCCATCGTCAAGGGAGACAGCGATCGTGTCGGCATGATCCGGCAGGGGCTGAAGGCCAAGGTGCAGGAGTTCCTCCCTGGGGGCAAGCACCGCGACGAAGGGCCGGGCACACCGGGCAAGGAAGGCTGACGATCACCGTTCCGCCCCGCCCACGGGAGCCACGGGGTAGTCCCGGGCCCAGGGCGGGTAGCGGGGCGGATCCGTGGGCGGACAGCGGGCCGGTCACCTCCCGCCACCTGCCCGGCCTGACGTGGATCTTGGGGCTCACGTGTCCCGCTGCTCGAGGGGCTGGGTGGCCGGACCCTGCAGGACGGCTCCGTCCGGGTCGAAGCGGGAGCCGTGGCAGGGGCACTCCCACGCTCGCTCCGTCCGGTTGAAGGCGACCAGACAGCCCAGGTGCGTACAGCGCGCCGAGACGGCGTGGAGATTTCCGTCCTCGTCGCGATGGACCGCGCTGCGGTGTCCGTCGACGCGGACGATCGCGCCGTCCCCCGGCGCGATGTCGTCCACGGAGGTGCCCGACAGTTGCTGGAGCCGGTCACCGACGAAGTGCCGGGCGACGTGGGCCTGGTGCTTGAGGAACGCCGGCGCTTCACGCACGGCCGTGCCCACGCGCCGGGGGTCGTACAGCCCGCTCCAGGGAGACTTCTGACCGGTGATCAGGTTCGACAGGAGCCGGCCCGCCATGATGCCGCCGCTCAGGCCCCATCCGCCGAAGCCGGCCGCGACGTATGCGTGACGGCTCCCCGCGTGCAGGGGCCCGACAAGCGGTACGGAATCGGTGGAGTCGTTGTCCTGGGTGGCCCAGCGGTGCGTGAAGGTGAGCTCCCCGAAGTGCTCGGTGGCCCAGTCGGCGACCCGCGCGAACCGCTCGCCCGCGTCGGCGGTACCCGGGGCGAAGTGCTCCCCGGTGACGATCAGCAGGCGTTGCCCGTCCTTGTACGGGGCGGTGCGCAGCGAACGGGTGCCCTGCTCGGTCGTGATGTACATGCCGTCCGGGGCGAGGCCGGACGGGATCGGCGCGGTCAGTACGACTTCGCGTCGCGGGGATAGGCGGGTGAACAGCAGCGCACGGTCGAAGATCGGATAGTGCGTGGCGACGACGACGTCCGCAGCCGTCACCGTGACCCCCGCCTCCGTCGTCAGGCGGCACGGCTCACCCTCCTTGAGACCGACGATCCTCGTCCGCTCATGGATCAGGCCGCCCTGCCGGACCAGGTCGGCGGCGAGTGCCAGAAGGTATTTCCGCGGATGGAACTGGGCCTGCTCCATGACGCGGACCGCGCCCGCGACGGGAAACGGCAGGTCGGTCTCGGTCACGTACGCGGCCGGCAGTCCCGCTTCGCGCGCGGCGTCCGCCTCGGCCCGCAGCTCCTCGACGGCCGCGGGGTCCCGCGCATACGTGAAGGCCGCCGTGTCTTCCCAGTCGCAGTCGATGCCCAGTTCGTCGATGATCCCGGCGGCACGGCGGATCGCCTCCGTCTGGGACCTCGCGTACAGCTTCGCCGCCTCGGCACCCCGGGTCCGCCGTAGCCGGTCGTAGACGAGGGTGTGCAAGGCGGTCAATTTTGCAGTGGTGTGGCCGGTGACTCCGGTCGCGATCCGGCCGGCTTCCAGTACGGCCACGCTGCGACCGCTTCGAGCCAGCTCCCACGCGGTACTCAGTCCCGCGATCCCGGCCCCCACGACGGCGACATCGACCGTGAGGTCGCTGCCCAACGGTGGATGAAGCGTTCCCGGAGGGGCCGTCTCGATCCAGTAGGACTGCTGATCGTCGGCATAGTTTTTCATGGGGCCCGAGTTCCCCCGGGCCGGGCCCCGAAGCACTTCGGCGTCCGCGGTGTACTCCGCTTGGGTGCACCCCGCCCTGGACTCGCGGCTCCCTCGTGTCTCTGCCCGCACACCGCCGCGAGCAGAGACACGAGGCAGAACGCCGACGCCGCTGATCGCTCAGTCGTCGGCCTGGAACCGCTGAACGAACCGTTGGAAGGTGCCGGCCTCGCCTCCGGTGAGGGAGGGCCGTGGGCGAAGCCCACGGCGCGCAGGTCGTACGGGATGCGGGCGAGGCTGCCGGGTCGCAGGTCGGGGTCGGCGGCCAGGGCGGCGGGGCCGAGGGCGAGCTTGCCGCGGTTGAAGGCCGCGTCTCCCATGAGCACGGCGCGGCTGGGTTCGTGGAACAGCACGATGTGGCCGGGGGAGTGGCCAGGGGCGTGGATGGCGCGCAGTCCATCGCTGTCGTCGAGGAGATCCCCGTCGGAGACGGTGCCGTCGGCGGTGAGGGGAGCCCAGTGGAGTCTGGGCAGGCGGTCGATGAACCACCCAAGAGTGCCGGAGCGGCCCTCCGCGGGGACGCGCCCGGCATTTCGATTCGTGGTGAGTGGGGCCGAAGGGCACGCGGACCCGTCCGTTGAGGCGCATCAGCGGACGGCATGATGCTATTCCGGTGCCGCCAACGGCCGCCCGCAGCGCACATTCCACCGCTCCGACCGCCCGCTCAGCTCCGTCACGGTCAGCGGGGCCACATCGAGCCGCCAGAAGGTCTGCGCGGGGACACCGAGCGCGTGCACAAGGGCCGCCCGAATGACCGCAGGCTCGGCAACTGCGAGGATCCGCCCGTCATACCCGGGCCACGACTCCAGCCAGCCCCCGACCCGGCCCACCAGGTCCTGGACCGACTCGCCGTCATGGGGCGCCGCCGCTGGATCCGCCAGCCAAAGCGCGACCGCCTCTGGTGCCTCCTGTGCGACCTCGTCCAGCGACCGGCCCCGCCAACGGCGCACATCGAGATCCCGCAACTCCGGCGCGACCGCGGCATCCAGCGCCAAGGCTTCCGCGGTGCCACGGCAGCGCTCCGACGGGGCGGTGAGCACCCCATCGTGCGGCGGCAGCGCACCGGCGGACGCCCGGACCCGCCGCGCAGCCGACTCGTCCAGTGGCGCGTCATCGAACCGGACCTGCCGCAGAGCCGCGTTGACGGCCGGGGACACCAGGGTGATACGCGCCACCATGTTCCTTTCATCTGCACCAATTCGCCCGCCTAGGGGCGCACATTCGGTCACATGCGCCGTAGCGGCCGTGGCCGCCGCGCGCTACGGTCTCATGGACATCGACGGCGTATGGAAGTCCGGTGAGAAACCGGCACGGTCGCGCCACTGTATGTCCGGCAAAGGACCCGCACTCCGGGGCCCACGTCGGGCGAGTCAGACCCAGGCCGTCGGAAGAGCACCAATGACCGGGACGCGACGTTCCCAGGAGGTTCTGCCATGGCCCAGTCCGCCATTCCCGCGCCGAGCGCACCCCAGGTTTCGGAGATCACCCCCATCTCCCTCAAGGCGATCGCGCCGTGGGCGGCCTTCATCGGCGTCCTCGCGCTGATCCTCCTGTACTTCGTCGGCGCCGAGCAGGGCGCCACCGCTCTGATCTCCGGCGAGAACGTGCACGAGTGGGTGCACGACGGCCGCCACCTTCTCGGCTTCCCCTGCCACTGACACAGCTGACACCGCTCACAGTCTCGGCCTCGTCCCCAGGGGAATCGAAGAAGATCATGAACTCCATATCGGTAAGGGCGCTACTCGTCCGCGGCATGCTCGCCGGCCTCGCCGCCGGCGTGCTGGCGCTGATCGTCGCCTATCTGCTCGGCGAGCCCCGCGTGGACTCCGCCATCGCCTATGAAGACGTCCACAGCCACGAGCACGGCGTCGAACTCGTCAGCCGCACCATGCAATCGACCGCCGGCCTGGCCACCGGTGTCCTGATCTACGGCATCGCCATCGGCGGTATCGCGGCCCTGGCCGTCTGCGTCGCCCTTGGACGCATCGGCCGCTTCGGGCCGCGCGCCACAGCAGCCCTGATCTCCATGGCCGCGCTGATCGCCGTGTACGTCGTTCCGTTCCTGAAGTACCCGGCCAATCCGCCGTCCGTGGGCGACCCTGACACCATCGGCAAGCGCACCACCCTCTACTTCCTGATGGTCGCGTTGAGCGTGCTCCTCGCCGTCGCGGCCACGATCCTGGGTAAGCGCCTGGCCCCGCGTCTGGGCAACTGGTACGCCACGGTGGCCGCGGTAGCGGCGTTCGTCGCGTCCGTCGGCCTCGCCTACGCTTTCCTGCCCGCCGTCAACGAAGTACCCAAGGACTTCTCGGCGATCCTGCTGTGGCAGTTCCGCCTGGCGGCCCTGGCCATCCAGGCCACGCTGTGGGTGTCCTTCGGCCTGGTCTTCGGACACCTCGCTGAGCGCCTGCTGGTGCCTCGTCCGGTCGCCGCGACCAGCACCGGAACCAGCACCGGAACCAGCACCGGAACCACCACCGGAACCACCACCAGCGCCGCAACCGCGGCGCACTGACACGCACTCAACTCGTTTGCGCCGTCCGGCCTGCCCGCTGGCACGCCGGACGGCGTACGGGCTTTGAGCGAGCGGCCATCCGGAGTTCCGGCCATGCGTGTGCTCGTCGTCGGTTCAGTGGTCGCCGGAGTAGATCTCCCGGACCTCGCGGGCGGCGTAGTAGACCAGCACGTAACCGGCCGCCGGGTCGGCCCACCACCAGCCGAGTGCGGCGTTGAGGACCAGGCCGAGAAGGACGGCGGCGGCCAACAGGCCGTCGATCAACGTGACGCGGCCCTCGGTCTTCAAAACCGGGTTGTCCAGTGCGGCACCGGTGCGGGTCTTGCCCGCAGCCAGGGCGAACATCACGCCCGCGGTCACCGCGGTCCAGCCGATGCCCAGGGGCGAGTGGTGCGGACGGAAACCGGCGGCCAGAACCCAGGTGGACTGCACCAGCAGGTAGACCCCAAGTGCGGTGAAGCCGACACCGATCAGTCGCAGCGCCCGGCGCTGACGGACTTCGCCGGAGCCGGAAAGCTCCCAGACCACGACCGTGGAAGCGCCGATCTCGATCAGCGAGTCCAGCCCGAAGCCGGCCAGGGCAACAGACCGGGCGGAGAGCGCCGCCACGGCGAGCACCACGATGCCGATCAGGTTCCACCCCAGGGTGATGTATTCCAGGGTGAAGCCCCGCCTGAGCAGGACTGCCCGGGACACCCCTTTCACCTCATTCACCTGATTCACCTCAGGATTGTCCCAGACTGGGAGCAGGTCAGCAGGGGTGACTCTCACGAGAGACACCCCTTCCAGGGCGCGTAGCGAAAGTTGCTGGTTGTGGCTCTGTGGCCTGTGTTTCCATGCCGGAGTGAACATCGAGAACTTCGGGGCTGCTGTGGAGAGACCAGACCGCTGGGTCCGGCGCAGGGCTGATGGCGATGTCGAGATGTGTGTGCGGGTTCTCGCGGAAGTCCATCAATGTGACGGTTACCCGGTGAACTGGCCGGATCAGCCTGATGAGTGGCTGTCGCACGCTTCCCCATTGGGGGCCTGGGTCGCTGAGCTCGACGGCAGTCTCGTTGGCCATGTCAGCTTGTCCCGCAGCGGCGAAGGAGATCTGGCCCCCGGCTTGTGGAGCGAGCGGAGCGGGACGAGCAAGGACCTGACCGCGGTGGTCAGCCGGCTGTTCGTCGCTCCGCAGGCGAGGGGGCATGGGATCGGTGCACTGCTGATCGGCCGAGCCCTGGAGGAATCACGACGTCGCGGCCTGCATCCGGTGCTCGACGTCGTGGCAACCGATACCGCCGCGGCAGCCCTGTATGAGCGGCTGGGCTGGGAACTGATGACCACGGTCGAGCAACGATGGAGCCCGTCTCAGCTGGTGGCCATCCACTGTTACGCGGCGGCATCGTGATGTGGCTGGTCACAGCCTCGTTGATGGCGGCGACGAGGACGGTCGCCTCGTAGCGGACCGCAAGCTTGTCGCATCTCGTGGCTATGGACCGTGCCTCTCGAGGGGGTTGGTGCCGCACTCGACGGCGGGGCACTCGAGGTGGTCGACCGGATCGAACTTCGGCGGCCGGCCGCCACCCGAGCCGCGTCGCCTGCGGTGCGCGCCGGGTCGGCCTTACCCGGGATCGTGCAGCGGATCCCGCGCCGGCGCAGGTAGGCGCGGTTGGCGCGGGAGGCGTACATACGCGGCCCCCTCGTCGAACGTCACGAAGCCCCCGCGGCCTGAAACAGGTACTGAGGCCGCCACCCGGCTCCAGGACGGCGCACCGGGCGTGACCGACGAGATCTGGGACGCCGCCGCCGATCACTTCAGCGAGGAGCAACTGGGCGCGATCACACTGGAGATCGCGGTGACCAACTTCTTCAACCGGATCAACCGCACGGTCCGGGAGCAGGTCGGCAAGACCTGGTGAGTCGGGCGGGGCGTCATCCCCCCGGAAGCCGCGCCTTCCCGACGTCAAGGCATGACGCCACCGCAGACCCGAGGACGCGGTCAGGCCGGCTGCCACAGCTCGACCCGATTGCCCTCAGGATCGGTGACCCAGCCGAATCGACCGACACCCTCCATGTCCTGCGTTTCTTTGGCCACGTCCGCTCCCTTGGCGCGCAGTTGCGCGAGCATCGCATCCAGGTCGCGGACCCGGAAGTTGAGCATGGTCTGCTGGGTGCGGGCCCCGAAGTAGTCGGTCTCGGACTCGAACGTCGCGAACACCGTCGGCCCGGCTCCCTGACGCCACAGGCCGTTCTCATCGGCGTCCAGGCCCAGGCAATCGCGATACCACTCGCTCAGGGCCGCCGGGTCGGCGGCGCGCAGGAAGTATCCACCGATTCCAAGCACACGTTCCATGCCGCCATCTTGCCAGGACGGCGATCGGGCGGGCTGCCACCACACCATCGCCCACTTCGCCCCGCTTCGCCCCGCTTCACCCCGCGTCTCCATCGCGTGGGAACTCGTTGGCTTGTTCTTCAGCCAGGTTCGCGCCGACGTCACGCCTCCCGGGCGGCTCCTCGGCTCGGCTGTCGCCGGCCGCGAGGAGGTGATCGAGCCCGTCGACGCCGTGCCGGGCGCCGACGGGCAGGTAGATGTCGTCGTGGACGCGCGCCCGGGTCAGTGGGCGATGTCGTCGATCAGTTCGCGGGCTCCCTGGCGCAGCAGGGCGACAGCGACAGAGGTGCCCAGGGTGGCGGGGTCCAGGCGGCCGGCCCACTCGTGGGCGTTCAGCTGCGTCTTGCCGTCCGGGGTGAACACACAGGCCCGCAGGGACAGTTCGCCGCTACGCTCGACTTTGGCGTAACCGGCGATCGGCGAGTTGCAGTGGCCCTGGAGGACGTGCAGGAACATGCGCTCCGCGGTGGCCTCGCGATGCGTGTCCGGGTCACCGAGGTCGCTGACGGTGTCGATGACCGCGGTGTCGCCCTCGCGGCACTGGAGGGCGAGGATGCCCGCGCCGATCGGCGGCATCATCGTCTCGGGGGAGAGGACTTCGGTGATCACGTCCCGGCGGTCGATCCGTTCCAGGCCGGAGACCGCGAGCAGCAGTGCGTCCGCTTCGCCGGCCGCGAGCTTTTCCAGGCGCCGGTTGGCATTGCCGCGGAACGGCACGCACTCCAGCTGCGGGTGGGACGCGGCCAGTTGGGCGACCCGGCGCACCGAGGAGGTGCCGATCCGCGAGCCGTCCGGCAGTGCGTCGAGGGTGAGTCCGCCCGGGTGGACGAGGGCGTCGCGGATGTCGTCCCGCTTGAGGAACGCGGCGAACATCGTGCCGGCGGGGAGCGGACGGTCGGCCGGTACGTCCTTGACGCAGTGCACCGCCAGGTCCGCCTCGCCGGCCAGCAGTGCGGCGTCCACCTCCTTGGTGAACGCGCCCTTGCCCTCGACCTTGGCCAGATCGCCCATCCACTTGTCGCCGGTCGTCTTGACGGGCACGACCTCGGTGCGGAGACGGGGGTGAAGCGCGGCCAGTTCGGCGCGGACGCGCTCCACCTGGGCCAGGGCCATGGGCGAGTCGCGGGACACGATGCGGATCAGTTCAGGGACGGACATGCCGCCACGATAGCCCCCAGACGCGGATGCCCACGACCGGACCGGAGGCTCATCTCACCGGCGTGGCGCGGAGGTTGGGCCGCACGTGTGGGTGAAGTCGGCGACTCGCCGGGCAGCCGCTGGCGTTCAGCCGCGCGGTGGACTTCCGGGCCGGCGAGCGCCGCGGCCTGGTGCCCTGGTCGCGAGTGCAGACGACGACCGAGGCCGGGCCGGCGCTTTCCGAGGGGTACGGGGCGGCCGTACGGGCATCCGCACTGCGTCGGACAGGCGATCCTCGCAGCCATCTGGACGACGCGTGCGCGGGGCTCGGCCTACCGCCGCTGCCTGACGGATTCGGGTACCGGGGGCGCCGGTCGTCCGATCTTGAGGCGCCGGGCCTCCGATGCCGGTGGGGTCAGGTCTTGAGGCGCCGGGCCTCCGATCCCGGTGGGGTCAGGCGTCCGCGACCGTGGCGGTGACGTGTGTGCCGCTCTCGACGGTGCGGCTGACCGTGCAGAGCCGGTCGTGGGAGGTCTTCACCGCCCGGGGGAGGATGGCGCGGGCCCGGTCGCCGGGTTCGCCGTCCGGGAAGGTGACGGAGAAGGTGACCACGAGGTCGGTCATCCGGTTGCCGAGCTCGTCGGTGACCTTGTGGCCGGTCGCGGTGACTTCGAACTCCGTCGGCTCCGCGTGGCGGCTGGTGGCGACATCGACGTCGGCCGCGGTGCAGCCCGCCAATGCCGCGAGCAGGAGCTCGACCGGGGTGAATTCCGTGCCCCCGTGGGGATCGGAGCTGGTGCCGAAGCTGATCGTGCCGCCGCGAGGGTTCGTCGCGGTGTAGTGGCCGGTGCTGGTCCGCTCGACGGTGACAGAGCGCAGGGTGTGGTCGGTCATGGCGACGACAGTAGTGTCGGGCCGCGTAGAGCGCCGTGAAGGTCAGCCCCGTCCCGGTCCCGGGCGGCGGCGTGCGCCGCGCTCCGCGCGCCGAGGGATACGACTACGACCGCGACGGAAGTCTCCGCAGCCGGCACATCTCTCAATAGCATCGCCCCTCATGATCGCAGTTGTCGTCACCATCGGGCTGGCGTTCGTCGGCTATGTCGTCACCTACCTCAACGGCTTGCGCCTGGCGCAGCGTCAAGAACGTCTCGCCCGCGTGAATCGCCAGCTCAGCGACTTCTACGGGCCCCTGTTCGCCCTCACGGAAGCCAACAGCCGAACGTTCGGCGCGTTCGTGGAACGTCACGCCCGCTCTGACGGAAGGTCGCCTTTCGTTCATGAGACACCGCCCACGGAGGAAGAGCTCACCGAGTGGCGGCTCTGGGTCACCACCGTGTTTCTCCCGAACATCAAAGCCATGCGCGACCTGGTCATCAAACACGCGGACCTGTTGAGCGAACCAGAGATGCCGCCGCTTCTGCTTCACCTGTGCGCGCATGTGTCGGGCTACGAGATCACGGCCGCCCGGTGGGCGCGGGGAAGCTACGACCAGCACCTCTCGGTGGTGTCGTTCCCCAGCGAGGAGATAGCCGCGTACGCGCGCCGGGGATTCGCGGTGCTGAAGACGGAACAGGCCCGCCTGCTGGGGCAACGGCACGGCGGCCGACAGGTTCCCTGACACGTCCCTGTCGGCCGCGCTCCGTACGTCCTTGAGTCGGCTGTTCTTGAGCCGGCCGTTCGTGACCGCACGGGCCGGCCACGATCCCGACGTCACGATCGGCACGCAGGCCGACGCGAGCGGTCAGCGGGACGTGCCGAAGTCCTGGGTCCAGTAGCTGCCGGGCTGTGCGAGGCCGACGCCGATCTCCTTGAAACCGCAGTCCAGGATGTTGCGCTTGTGGCCGGGACTGGACATCCAGCCCGCCATGACCTGCTCGGGGGTGGAGTATCCGTAGGCGACGTTCTCCCCGTAGGCACTCCAGATGTAGCCGGCACGCGTGATCCGTTCACCGGGGTCCGAACCGTCGGAGCCCGTGTGCGACATGTTCTGGTGGCTTGCCATGTCCGCGCTGTGGGCCTGGGCGGCCTTCGAGAGCTTCGTGTTCAGGGTCAGGGCGGAGCAGCCGACCTTGCTCCGCTCGCTGTTGACCAGGGCCACGATGCGAGCCACTGCGGCGGATGCGGGCGCCGCCTTAGCGGTGGCGCTCGGGGCGGGGGCGGGTGCCTTGGGGGCAGTGGTAGCCGTCGAGGCCGGTGCCTTGGGCGCGGCGTGTGTCGTCGAGGCGGGAGCCTTGGGTGCCGCGGGTGCCGGCGAGGCGGGAGCGGTGGTTTCCGGCGAAGCCGGGGCCGTGGGGCGCGAGGTCCACCCGCCGCCGTTCCACCCGCCCTCGCCGCCCTTCCACGGATCGTCGCTGCCCTTCCAGCCTTCCTCCCCGCCGTTGCCCCGCTCGTCCAAGGAGGCGTTCGTCCAGTTTCTCCACTGGCCGTAGGACTCGGTGGTCGTGGCGCCCTCATCGTTCAGACAGGCCATGGCGGCGGTCGGTATGGCCAGCGCGCTCACGGCGACGGCAGCGATGGTCATCTGCCGGTGGCGCGTCTTCCTACGGTGCTTGCTCATGCTGACCTCTCGGTCGTCGCCGGTGCGCCTCCGGTGGGGTCGGCTCAGCGCGGACGCTGTGCCTGAGCTGCGGTGACGCCTTCTGGGGCCGTCATTGTTAAAACCTGTGTGAGCGAGGGGCAACGAGCCTCACTACTACCCGGCCTCGTAGGCTCCGCACGTCTTGAATCGGGCGCACGGGTGTGCTGACGCCGCTCCCCGGAGCACGGCAGGGCGCCTGGCGATCCGTCAGGAAGCCCCGTATGCCCGGCAAGCGGCGTGAGGGAACCAAGTGGGGCGCATGCCATCGGATCGCGTGCGCCGTATGTCGATTTCCGGACACCAAGTCCGGCTATATCGCCCAGGCGCCATGTACTACCCAACCGCGTTGATGCGGGAGGTCGGCGTGACGGATGTCACCGCGACCCACTGCAACCATTCCCGACGGACGTCGTGGAGGTGACGGGGGCGGGCTGCCCCAGTGCGGTCTCGACACTTCCCCGGGCACCCTCCTCCCGCCGCCGAGGCCAGGCTCAGCCGTCCCCGCGGCAGTCCGGACGGTCCGCTGCGGCGCCGTATGACCTGCTGTGACTTCACCCACCTCCTCTTGCCTTGAGAAGAAAGGGCTACCTAAGTTCGGTCTCATGCCTCCGTACGACTCCACGCCCTCCACCGGACCGGACGAATCCGCCTCCCAGCGCCCGACGGACGCGGCGGCCGCGCCCGCGCTGGTCGACTTCACCGTCGATCTCACCGCTCAGGAAGTGCAGCGGCGGGCCCAGGTGCTGGAAGCCCTCGGGCCCGACTGGGACCCGGTCGAAGTACTGCGCGGCGAGGAAGCGGCGTACGACCTGCTCTACTCCGGGCTCGACGAGGAGCAGCAGCGCCTGTACGACGAGCTGGTGTCCGCCGGCGTGCTCCCCGTGCGAGGGAGCGGCCATGCTGCCTCTTGACCCGCAGGCGGAAATCGGGCGCCGTGCCTGGGTGGACTGCCCGAAGTGCGTCGACAGCCGCGACTGCGCGACGTGCGAGCAGCGCCGAACGTGCTCCGAGCACTGGCGCTACCTGCTCTCCCACTCTGGCAGCATCCTCCATCTCCAGTGCCCGTCCTGCCGGCACGTCTGGACGCACGAGACCGGTTTCGGCGCCACACGTTCCCCGCGGAACAACGTCGCCGGCGACCTGCCCCGGCTCTAGGGACTGCCCGCGGCAGTCACGCCCAAGGCGGCTGCCGCCGCACGGCGCGGGGACTCCTGAAGCGGGACTGACGCATGCGTGGCAGGGCCCTGCCCTCCTCGGCCCGCATCGCACCGCCGCCGGATAGCGGCGGCATCCCCGGCGGCCCCCGGACATCACCACGCGATGCCGCAGCGGCCCCGCCCCACGGTCCCGGCCCCGCCGTACGGTCCCGACCGCGCCCACGGTCCCGACCGCGCTCCACAGTCTCGGCCCCGCCCGCGGTTCCGACCGCGATGGGGTTGCGGGGCGCGAATGGGTACGGGGGGCGAGGGCGGGCCGTGGGGCGATATCGAGGCCGTGGGCCGTGGGCCGAGGGCCAGGCCGGCGGTCCCGGCTGTGGTGTCAGTGCAGGATGTTGACGGCCCGGGCGACCACCAGGACCACGGTCACCAGGGAGACCGAGGACTGCAGCATCATCAGCATCTTGGCCCAGCGTGACAACGGCATCACGTCGGTGGGGCTGAAGGCGGTGGAGTTGGTGAATGACAGGTACAGGTAGTCCAGGAACGCGGGCTCCCAGTCCTGCGGCGCGGTCTCCGGGCTCTGCATCTGGACGAACAGGAAGTCGGGGAACTGGCGGTGGCCGCGGGCGCGTGCCATCGGTCCGCCGCGGTCCCACTCCCAGTACCACAGGGCGAACACGATGATGTTCGTCAGCCAGATGCCGCCGCCGGTCAGCAGCAGCGGCCCCGCGTACTTGCCTTCGGTGCCGTTCACCAGGCCCGCCACCAGCCGGACCGCGGCCCAGCCGTTGGCCAGGCTGATCACGCCGATCAGGGCCAGGCCCAGCCATCGCAGCCACCGGGTCCGGGGCTCGACCCGCCGCGGGTTCGCGGCGATCAGCCCGGCCAGCAGCACCAGCTCCAGGGCAGGCAGCATCCAGTACGGCTGGAGGGTGAGCCGGTGCGGCAGCATCAGCTGGAGGGCGACCGCGAGCAGGATCACGGCGGTCACCGCCCAGCGAGGCTCACCGCGTGTGGCCCGGCGCCAGGCGGGTGCCAGCTCGTGCCCGCCGTTCTCCAGCAGCCGTTCGATCCTGGCCAGGCGGCTCTCGGCGTCGTGCCTACCGTCGGTCATGGTGGCGATGGTCCCGGGTCACATGTTGATCATGTGGCCGGCCAGCCCGTGGATGGCCTCCTTGACCGCCTCGCCGAGCGTCGGGTGGCCGTGCACATTGCGCGCGACCTCGTGGACGGTCAGGTCCCACTGCTGGGCGAGGGTCAGCTCCGGGAGGAGTTCGGTGACCTCGGGGCCGACCAGGTGGGCGCCGAGGAGTTCGCCGTACCGGGCGTCGCTGAGGATCTTCACGAAGCCCGCGGTGTCGCCGAGACCGTGCGACTTGCCGTTGGCGGTGAACGGGAACTTCGCCACCTTGACGTCGAAGCCCTTCTCGCGGGCCTGCGCCTCGGTCCAGCCGAAGCTCGCGATCTGCGGCTGGCAGTAGGTCGCCCGCGGGATCATGACGTAGTCGAGCTCCATCGTCTCCGCGCCCGCGATCGTCTCGGCCGCCACGATGCCCATCGACTCGGCCGCGTGGGCGAGCATCAGCTTCGCCGTCACGTCGCCGATGGCGTAGATGTGCGGGACGCTGGTGCGGCAGCGCCCGTCGATGTCGATCGCCCCGCGGTCGGTGAGCTTGACCCCGGTGTTCTCCAGGCCGTAGCCCTCTACGCGCGGCTGGAAGCCGATCGCCTGCAGCACCTTCCCGGCCTGCAGCGTCTGCCGCTGGCCGCCCGTGGTCACCATGACCTTGACCGAATCGCCCGAGTCGTTGATCGCCTCGACCCGGGTGGAGGTCAGGACATTGATGCCGAGCCGCTTGTAGCGGCGGGTCAGCTCCGCGGAGACCTCTTCGTCCTCCAGCGGGACGATGCGGTCGAGGAACTCCACGAGGGTGACCTCGACGCCGTAGTTGTGCAGTACGTACGCGAACTCGACTCCGATGGCGCCCGCGCCCGCGATGATGATGCTCTCGGGGAGCGTGTCGGACAAAATCTGCTCCTCGTACGTCACCACGCGCTCGCTGAGCGAGGTGCCGGGAAGCAGCTTCGTGGTGGCGCCGGTGGCGATGACGCACTGGCCGAAGGTGACGGTTTCCGTGCCGCCGTCGGCGAGGGCGACCTGGAGGGTGTGGTCGTCGCTGAAGGTGCCGCGGCCGGTGAACTGGGTGATCTTGTTCTTCTTCATCAGGTAGTGGACGCCCTTGACGCGCCCGTCCGCCACCTTGCGGCTGCGCGTGAAGGCCGCGCCGTAGTCGAAGCTCACCTCGCCGCTCACCTGGATGCCGAAGGTCTTGGCCTCCTGGGTGAAGATGTGGGCCAGCTCCGCGTTGCGCAGCAGTGCCTTCGACGGGATGCACCCCACGTTGAGGCACACACCGCCCCAGTACTTCTCTTCGACGATCGCCGTGCTGAGGCCGAGTTGGGCGGCCCTGATCGCCGCGACATATCCTCCCGGGCCGGCGCCCAGGACCACCACGTCAAAGTGTGCGCTCATGACGGTCAGCCTAGTGCTCCGGCCGCGGATGCGGATCTTGTGGGTCGAGATGGTGCCCATCCTGGGCGGTGGTGCCCGTCCCCGAGGTCGTCGACCCTGCACCGCACAGGGTGGCGGTGCGAAGATCGAGGGTATCGGCGCCGACCAAGCCGGCCGGGAGGCGGACATGACCGTGAAGAGTGTGGGCCTGGTCGTGCACGGAGGCCGGGCGGAAGCCGTCGAGGCCGCTATCGGCGTTCGCACGTGGTGTGCGGAGCGCGGCTTGCACTGCGCGGACATCGACGTGTGGGGCAGGGGCCCGCGTCACTACGCCCGTGAGGAAGTCGAGTCGGCCGGCGATCCCGACCTGATCGTCACCCTGGGGGGTGACGGCACGTTCTTGCGCGGTGCCCATGTGGCGGCCGAGAACGACGCCCTGGTTCTCGGCATCGATCTCGGCCGAGTGGGCTTCCTGACGGAGGTGCCCGTCACCGCCGTCCGCGCGGCGCTGGATGCCGTGCACGCCGGCCGGATCACCATCGAAAGCCGCATGCTGCTGACGCTCCGCGCCTCGTGCCTGCTGAAGGTTCCCGCCGACATGGAGTCGCTGCTGCGGTACGGCCGCGGGCCCCTCCCGCCTCCTCCGAAGATGCAGTCCGACTGTGAAACCGGCGATGACTGGGGGATCGCCCTGGACGTCGTCGCCCTCAACGACGTCGTGGTGGAGAAACTGTCCCGGGACCGGCAGGTCTCGGTCGGTGTCTACATCACCGGCCGACTGCTCGCCTCCTACTCCGCCGACGCGCTCCTGGTCGCCACGCCGACCGGTTCGACGGCCTACAGCTTCGCGGCGGGAGGCCCGGTCGTCTCGCCGCGCGCGGAGGCGCTCGTCTTCACGCCCGTCGCCCCGCACATGACGTTCGACCGCTCGGTCGTCGCCGCACCCGACGAGCCCATCGTGCTGCGCGTACTGGAGCGCTCGGGACGGGCCGCCGTCAGCATCGACGGCCAACTGCGCGGCGTCCTGGATCCAGGGGACTGGATCGGTGTCTACGCGGCCCCGAGCCGGCTGCGGGCGGCACGGCTGGGACCGACGGACTTCTACGGCCGTCTGCGCAACCGCATGAACCTCACTGACGCTCCGGCCGCGGTCGCCGACGGGCAGGCCGTCCCCCTTTGGCCTGTGACCTCCTCGCCCCCCAAGGACTTGTCGCACCTGGCCCTGCCCGCGGGACCGGACGAGACATATTGACCGCGCCGACTTCTCGATCAGGTCCCTCGAGAACCGACTGATGCTTCTGGTCCCTGAGAACCGACTGATGCTTCTGGTCCCTGAGAACCGACTAGTGCTTCCGGTCCCTCGAGAACCGACTACTGCTTGCGGGCCCTGGAGAACCGACTACTGCTTCCGGTCGGCCGCCCCCTCGTCGGGGAGGGCCGCGTCGGTCGGCGCCTGGCCGGGCTCCTCGACGACCGTCGGCAGTGCTTGTTCGGCCCAGATCACCTTGCCCTGGGGGGTGTACCGGGTGCCCCAGCGCTCGGCGATCTGCGACACCAGGAACAGGCCGCGGCCTCCCTCGTCCATCGTCGCGGCGTACCGCAGGTGGGGTGAGGTGCTGCTGCCGTCGGCCACCTCGCAGATCAGCGTACGGTCGCGGATCAGCCGTACGTGGATGGGCTCGGAGGCGTAGCGAATGGCGTTGGTGATGAGCTCGCTCAGGACGAGTTCCGTGGTGAAGCCGAGCTCGGTCAGGCCCCATTCGTCGAGCTTTCGGGACACGGCGTCGCGCATCCCCGCGACGGCGGCCGGGTCCCGCGGCACGTCCCAGTCGGCGATCCGGTCGGGCGACAGCGCCCGGGTGCGGGCGACGAGCAGGGCGACGTCGTCCTTCGGACGCCCGGGCAGCAACGCGTCCAGCACGTCCTGGCAGCTCTCCTCGGGCGACCGGTCGGGGTGGCCCGCCAGCGCGGTGCGCAGCAGCTCCATTCCCACGTCCAGGTCGCGCCTGCGGTCCTCGATGAGGCCGTCGGTGTACAGGACGAGCTGAGAGCCCTCCGGAAGCTCCAGCTCGGCGGTCTGGAACGGCATGCCGCCGAGGCCGAGGGGAGGCCCGGTCGGCACGTCCAGGAAGGTGGCGGTTCCGTCGGGGTGGACGAGGGCGGGCGCCAGGTGGCCCGCGCGCGCCATGAGGCAGCGGCGCGTGACCGGGTCGTAGATCGCGTACAGGCAGGTGGCGCCCACGACGTCCACGGCACTCTCGGTGCCCGCCTCGTCCTGGTCGATGCGGCCGACCAGGTCGTCCAAGTGGCTCAGCAACTCATCGGGAGGAAGATCCAGCGTGGAGAAGTTGTGCACCGCGGTCCGCAGCCGCCCCATCGTGGCGGCGGCGTGGAGGCCGTGGCCCACGACATCGCCGACGGCCAGCGCCACCCGGCTCCCCGGCAGGGGAATCACGTCGAACCAGTCCCCGCTCACGCCCGACTGGGCCGGGAGGTAGCGGTACGCGATGTCGAGGGCGCTCTGTTCGGGCAGCGCCCGCGGCAGCAGGCTGCGCTGGAGGGTGACGGCCAAGGTGTGCTCGCGGGTGTAGCGGCGGGCGTTGTCGATGCTGACCGCGGCTCGGGCCACCAGTTCCTCCGCCAGCGACACTTCCTCCTCGTCGAAGGGCTCGTGCTGCTTGGAACGCCAGAAGTTGGCCATGCCCAGGACGATCCCGCGGGCCTGGATCGGAGCGACGACCAGTGAATGGATGCCGTACTCGATGATCTCCTTGGTGCGCTCCGGGTCCTGCGCCTGCCAGCCCGGCGCGGTCGACAGGTCGGTCACCAGCTCGGCATGGCCACTGCCGTAGCCACGCGCCTGGGGCGTGGACGGCAGATAGTCGATCAGCCGGTCCTTCTCGTAGAGCGGATGGTCGTCCCGGATGCCGCACACGGACGTGCGTCGCATGTCCGTTGCCGTGGGGGCCGGCTCCTCGCCGTGCAGTACGGCGTCGGCGAGGTCCACTGTGACGAAGTCGGCGAAGCGGGGGACGGCGACCCGCGCCAACTCGTCGGCGGTGCTCAGCACGTCCAGGGTGGTGCCGATGCCGAGTCCGGCGTCGTACAGCAGCTTGAGCCGCTCCCGTGCGATCTGCGCCCTGCCGGTCACGGCCTGCAGTTCGGTGGAGTCGCGCAGCGTCACCACCGTTCCCTTGGGGCCGCCGCCGCGGTCCGTGGGCCGCTGGTTGACCGCCAGCAGCCGCTCTCCGGCGAAGTGCACCTCGTCGGTGGCCTCACGCCCGGAGACGAGAAGTTCCATCGTCTCGGGGTCGAGGTCCGGCAACTCCGACACATGCCGTCCCTCGACGTCCGCGGGCAGTTCCAGCAGCCGTCTGGCCTCGTCGTTCGCCAGCAGCAGGCGCCCATCGCCGCCGACGATGAGCACCCCTTCGCGTACGGAGTGCAGCACCGCGTCGTGGTGCTCGTACATGCGGGTCATCTCTTCCGGGGCCAGGCTGTGGGTCTGACGTCGCAGCCGTCTGCCCACCAGGGCCGTTCCGCCGGTGGCCACCACGAGCGCGCCGGCCCCGGCGCCCAGGATGATCGGTAGCTGCCGGTCCACCTGATTGGTCACGTTCTTGACCTTCAGTCCGGCGGAGACGAGGGCGACCACCTTGCCGTCGGGGTCCTTGATGGGGACGGTGGCCTGCACCTCCTGGCCGAGGGGGCCGTGGACGCTCTCGGTGTAGATCTTCCCGGCCAGCGACGGCCCGATGGTGCCCACGAACCGCTTGCCGATCAGATTCGGCAGAGGGTGGGTGTACCGGATGCCGTGGGTGTTCATGACCACGATGAAGTCGACGCCGGCGGCCTTGCGCGCCACCTCGGTGAGCGGCTGGAGAATCTTGCTCGGGTCGGGGGTCTGGAGCGCCGCCAGGACACCGGGGGAGTGCGCGAAGGTCTCTGCCACGGCTACGGAGCGGTGCTTGGCCTCGGCGTTGGTGTCCCGCTGCGACTGCAGGGCGAGGGCGAGCACGCCACAGGCCACGAGCAGCACTACCACGGCCACCTGGAGAACGAACACCTGCCCCGCTACGCTCCGCGGGCTCTTGTTGACCAGTGGCCTGAGCGAGAGGCGTCGAAAACCGGCGAAACGATTCGCCATGTGACCTTTCTAGCACTGGTGATCCCGAGTGGCCATGGGCCGCCCGTCGCGTGAACCCCGCACGGCGGGACCTCGTGCACGGCACAGGCGTGCCGTGCGGGGCCTCGTGCACGGCACGGGCGTGCCGTGCGCGGCCTCGTCCTGCCAGTCACCGGGGCCGGGGCGCGGCGCCGCGCGGTGCACGGGACCGGAGTCGCGTGAGGCGGTCGCGGTCTGCCTGTGGGCGCATGCGTGCAGGCCCCCGGGTCGATCTCCGCGTAGGCCGTGCGGATTGTCCCGCTCGAGCTCGATGAGCACTTTGACCGATATGATGCATTTTGTGATCATGTCAGGACGCCTGCGGCGTCGTGGTCCCCTCTACGGCGGCCAGTGGGACCTCGCCCTGCTGTCGCCGGCGATCCTCACCGTCGTCATCTCCTGCCTGGCGTTCTCCACGCCGAGGGAGATCGCCTTCAGCCGCCTGCTGCCCGCCGCACCCGCCCTTGCCGCCGCCATGTGGCCCGTGTTGCCCACGATCCTGTTGGGGACGTTCTGCCTGCTGGTCATGATCGGGCTCAGCTTCGCCTACGCCGACCTGGGGACGCCCTACACGGGAGCCGCGATCATCGCGGTCACCCTGGCGGCCGCCTATGCGAGCCACGTCCGGCTCCAGCGGGAGGAAATACTCGTCCAGGTCCGGCTCGTCGCCGACGCGGCGCAGAAGGTGCTGTTGCGCCCGCTGCCGCGCCGTATCGGAGACGTCGAGATCGAATCGCTGTATCTGGCGGCCCAGGAGCACGCCCGGATCGGGGGAGACTTCTTCGAGGCGGCCGGCACACCGCACGGGATCCGGCTGCTCATCGGCGACGTCCGGGGAAAGGGTCTGTCCGCGGTGGGGGCGGCCTCGGCGGTGATCAGCTGCTTCAGGGAGGCCGCGTACGACGAGCCCGACCTGAGGGGCATCGTCCATCGGCTGGAGACCAGCATCGCCCGCCACAGCGCGGCGTTTCCCGGCCAGGATCTGCCCGAGCGTTTCGCCACCGCTCTGATCGTCGAGATCCCGCACGGCGGCGGCCAGATCAGACTTCTCAACTGCGGACACCCTCCGCCGCTGCTTGCGCATCGCGGGAAGATCCACGTCCTGGAGCCCACCATCGCCTCGCCGCCTCTCAACCTCGCGGCGCTCATCGGTGACTACTACTGCGTCGACACCATCGCTTTCGTCCCGGGTGACCAGCTGCTGCTCTACACCGACGGCGTGTCGGAGGCCCGGGACCGCACCGGTGAGTTCTTCCCGCTGCCGGACTGGATGGGGCGGCAGGGGCTGGAAGCGCCCCGCGAGCTGCTCGACCGGCTTCACCGGGACCTGGTCCGCTACAGCGGGGGAAGGCTCGACGACGACATCGCGGCCCTCGCCTTGAGGTGGCCGAACAGTCGGGGCCAGGAGCGCCCGTCGTAGGTCGTGCGGCGTGGCGGGTCCGAGTGGGCCCGGCCGATCGGTTGGTCGCGTTCCGGCGGACGGCGTGACGGTCGACGGCCCGGCATTGCGCCTCTCGGCCGGCGCCTGATCCGCCGTCCGAGAGGCGCGATGTCGGGTCGAGCCGCCCATGTCGATATCATCCGATAAGGATGTAATTCGGTCTTTGGTCTTGATGGCGCAGCTTTCCTCCCGGGGTGGTCGATGTCCCGCAAGCGCCCCACGGGCGACGGTGACGAGCTGCTGGCCAGGCTCGGGTCGCTGACCGCTCAGGCGCGTGAACGCGCGGAGTTCCAGCGCACACAGGTCGAGCTGGCCATCGCGCTGCAACGCGGCATGCTCCCCGGTGACATGCCGACCGCCCCCGGGTTCCGCATGGCGGTCCAGTACGCGCCGGCCTGCCACGGTCTCAATGTGGGCGGAGACTGGTACGACGCCTTCAAGATGCCCGACGATCGCATCGGACTGTCCATCGGCGATGTGCAGGGGCACAACATCGAGGCGGCCGCGTTCATGGGGCAGGTCCGGGTCGGCCTGCGTGCCCTCGCCTCCGTCACGAGCGAGCCGGGAGAACTCCTCGCCAGGACGAACGATCTCCTGCTGTCCCTCGGCACCGACCTCTTCGCCACCTGTACGTTCATGCGGCTCGACCCGTCCACGGGGGTGCTGGAGAGCGCACGGGCCGGGCACATCCCGTTCGTCTGGGCGACAGCGGACGGGAAGTCCGGCATCACCGAGGACGAAGGAGGGCCACCACTCGGCGTACAGGTGGGGATGGACTACCCGGTGACCCGGCACCTGCTCACCACAGGCGGGATGTTCGTCCTGCTCACGGACGGTGTCGTGGAGGGGCCCTCCATGCGTGTCGACGAGGGGCTCGACCAGGTGGTCCGTCTCGCGGGCATCGCCGCCGTGGCGGGCATGTCGGCGAGCTCGCTCGCCGCCGCGGTGATCAAGGGCGCCGAGCTCGTGGGTCACGAGGACGATGCGGCCGTACTCGTGGTCGGCCACGACGCGCCCACAGTCCAGCTGTAGGGGGACGTCGCCCTCTCGCCTCGCAGAGAGGGCGGCGGAGGTGTCTGATGGCTGCTGTGGTGGGTACACGCGAGCCGCGCCGACCGGTCGTCGTCGCTGTCCTGACGCTGGGAGTCGCCGCCTGCTGTTTCGCGGCGGGGCGGCTGGGGCTCCTGCGGCAGCTCGTTGTCGAAGGCGCGGTGTTCACACCCATCTGGCCGCCCACAGGCGTAGCGGTAGCCAGTCTCCTGATCTTCGGGATCCGCGCCTGGCTCGGGATCGCACTCGGTGCCCTCCTCGTCATCCTGTCCCTCACCTCGCTCACCTCACTCCGGCCCGCTGATCTCGGCATCGTCGCCGGCAGCACCGCAGCTCCGGTCTGCGCGTACCTCATGCTGCGCAGGATCGGCTTCCGTATCGAACTCGACCGCCTGCGGGACGGACTCGCACTGGTGTTCCTGGGTGCCCTGGTCGGCATGATGATCAGTGCGACGGTCGGCGTGGGCATCCTGGTCCTCACGGGCAAGCTCGCCGCGGACGACTTCTGGCCCGTCTGGTTGGCGTGGTGGGTGGGCGACGCGATGGGCGTCTTGATCGTCACCCCGGCCCTGCTCCTGCTGTACGGGGCGCGCTGGCCGCCGGACCTGACTCGATGGAAAGAAGCCGTGGCGCTGGTGCTCGTGGCCTGCGTCCTCCTGCCGTTCGCCACGCGCAGCGAGATCAGCCTGCTGTTCCTCGTCTATCCGCTGCTGATCTGGGCGGCGCTGCGTTTCCAGCACGCGGGCAGCGTGCTGTGCGCCCTCTTCGCCTCCGTCATGGCCACCGTCGCGGCCACGGACGGGGTCGGTCCGTTCGCGCGGATGAGCCACGTCGAGGTGATGTTCAAGCTCCAGGCCTTCAACGGCTCCATGGCCCTGACCGCTCTGATCCTGTCCGCCGTGATCACCGAGCAGCGCAACACCAGACACTCCGTGGAACTGGCCTGTCAGGAGCTGATGGAGGTCCTGGAACACCTCACGGCGGGAAACCCGCCACCCCGGCCGCTGCCCATGCACGACGACGACGGCGTACGACGGCGGAAGAGAGCGCCGTGAGTCGCTCCGGCCGTCCCGTGCTTGTCGCGCGAGGGTCGGGCGGCCTGTGCCAAGGGCGCGGTCCCACCGCAGCTTCGGCCGTCGTCGCGGCAGCGGCGCCCGGTGCGGAAGTATGGGACTACAAACGAAGAACAACTGATGTGGAGGTGCGGGCACATGCAGCATGAGCGAGCGGGCAGTCCTGCCGGTCCCGAGGACCTCGTCGACGTCGCCCGACTGGTCACCGCGTACTACGCGCTGCACCCCGACCCGGCCGAGCCCGGCCAGCGCGTCGCCTTCGGCACGTCCGGACACCGCGGGTCCTCACTGGCGACGGCCTTCAACGAGGATCACATCGCCGCGACGAGCCAGGCCATCTGCGAGTACCGCGAAAGCCAGGGCATCGACGGTCCCCTCTTCCTCGGCGCCGACACCCACGCGTTGTCGGAGCCCGCGAAGGTCACCGCCCTGGAGGTGTTCGCGGCCAACGAGGTCTCGGTGCTCCTCGACCGCGCGGACGGCTACACGCCCACGCCGGCCGTCTCGCACGCCATCCTCACCCACAACCGGGGACGGACTTCGGGCCTCGCGGACGGGGTGGTGGTCACCCCCTCCCACAATCCGCCCGGCGACGGCGGCTTCAAGTACAACCCGCCGAACGGCGGCCCGGCAGGCTCCGACGCGACGTCCTGGATCCAGGACCGGGCCAACGAGCTCATCGTGGGCGGCCTCAAGGACGTACGGCGCATTCCCTACGCCAGGGCGCTGACCGCTCCCAGCACCGGCCGCTACGACTTCCTGGGCACCTACGTGGCCGATCTGCCGCACGTGCTGGACCTGGACGCGATCCGCGTCGCCGGCGTGCGCATCGGCGCGGACCCCCTGGGCGGGGCCTCGGTCGCCTACTGGGGGCGCATCGGCGAAGAGCACGGGCTCGACCTCACCGTGGTCAACCCGCTCACCGACCCCACCTGGCGGTTCATGACGCTGGACTGGGACGGCAAGATCCGTATGGACTGTTCGTCGCCCTACGCGATGGCGTCACTCATCCAGCAGCGCGAACGCTTCCAGATCGCCACCGGCAACGACGCGGACGCCGACCGGCACGGCATCGTCACACCGGACGCGGGGCTGATGAACCCCAACCACTACCTGGCCGTCGCCATCGCCTACCTCTACTCCCACCGGGAGCGCTGGCCCGCTGACGCGGGGATCGGCAAGACCCTGGTGTCCTCCGGAATGATCGACCGGGTCGCCAGCGACCTGGGCCGCCGCCTGGTCGAGGTGCCCGTGGGCTTCAAGTGGTTCGTGGACGGACTGGCCGACGGCTCGCTCGGCTTCGGCGGAGAGGAGTCGGCCGGCGCCTCCTTCCTGCGCCGCGACGGCTCGGTGTGGACCACCGACAAGGACGGGATCGTCATGGCGCTGCTCGCCGGCGAGATCACGGCGGTCACCGGCAAGTCACCGTCCGAGCACTACGCCGGGCTCGCCGCCCGCTTCGGAGAGCCCGCGTACGAGCGCATCGACGCCCCGGCGACGCGCGAGGAGAAGGCCCTGCTCGCCAAGCTCTCTCCCGAACAGGTCGGCGCGGACACGCTCGCGGGGGAGGCCGTCACCCAGGTGCTGACCAGCGCCCCCGGCAACGGCGCGCCCATCGGCGGCATCAAGGTGACGACCGACAACGCCTGGTTCGCGGCACGGCCCTCGGGGACCGAGGACGTCTACAAGATCTACGCCGAGTCGTTCCTCGGGCAGGACCATCTGCGTACGGTGCAGGAGGAGGCCAAGGCGGTCGTCCGGGCGGCGCTGGGCGGCTGAACCGGGATCCACCGGCGCTGGGCGGTTGAACCGGGATCCACCGGCTCGGCCCGTCGTGACGCGACGTACTCCGAGGAGTGACCCGGCCCGGGGCCGACGCCCCGGGCCGGGTCAGTCGGAGCACATGTCGAGGCAGACGCGTCTCAGAGGTTCACGCTCTTCATGCCGGCCTCGTCGTAGCGCTCGCCGGCGGGCTTCGGGAGTTCGGCGTCGATGCGGGCCACGTCGTCCTCCGTCAGCTCGACGTCCACCGCGCCGGCGTTCTGTTCGAGATAGCTGCGGCGCTTGGTGCCCGGGATCGGGACGAGGTCGTCGCCCTGGGCGAGGACCCACGCGATCGCCAGCTGCGCCGGAGTCACGTCCTTCTCCGCGGCGATTTCCTTCACCTTCGCCGCGAGCCTGAGGTTCGCCTCCAGGTTGTCGCCCGTGAAGCGCGGTCCGCTGCGGCGGAAGTCCCCCTCGTCGAGTTCGTCGGGGGAGGAGAACCGGCCGGCGAGGAAGCCGCGGCCGAGGGGCGAGTAGGGGACGAAACCGATCCCCAGTTCGCGGCAGGCGGGCAGGACCTCCGCCTCCGGGTCACGCGTCCACAGCGAGTACTCGGTCTGTACGGCCGTGATCGGGTGAACGGCGTTCGCCCGTCGGATGGTCTCCGGCCCGGCCTCGCTGAGGCCGATGTGGCGTACCTTGCCCTCCGCGACCAGTTCCGCCAGGGCGCCGACGGTCTCCTCGATCGGCACGTCGGGGTCGACGCGGTGCTGGTAGTAGAGGTCGACGTAGTCGGTTCCGAGCCGCTTGAGCGATCCGTGAATCGAACTGCGTACATGCTCGGCGGAGCCGTCCTGGCGCCCGACCGTGCTGAAGTCACCCGGAACGGCGTCGTCCATCCGGTAGTTGAACTTGGTGGCGATCACGTACTGGTCGCGGTGTCCCTTGACCGCGCGGCCCACGAGAGTCTCGTTCGTGAGCGGCCCGTAGAGCTGCGCCGTGTCGAGGAAGTCGATGCCCAGGTCGAGGGCGTGCCGGATGGTCTTGATGCCCTCGTCCTCGTCGGTGGTGCCGTAGAAGGCGGACATCCCCATGCAGCCGAGGCCGATGGCTGACACCTGAAGGTCTCGCAGCCTGCGCTGATTCATGTGGTTCCAGCCTTTCCGTGCGGAGCTGATCTTCGTCGCGGGAGGTGCGTGGCGGACGCCGCGAACCTTTCGCGGCTTGTTCGGTCTCCTCCATTGAGCGGTGGATTCCGAGCGTCGGCATCCCGATGCCGTGCGCCCGGCCGGCTGTCCACGGTTTTCAGCCGATGGCCGTGGCAGCCCCGGGGCGAGGCGCTCATGGGTCGGGTGTGAAGGGGCGTGCGCGGGCGATCAGCAGGGCGACGTCGTCGTGGTCGTCAGGGTGCCGGAGGTGCTGGAGAAGCCGGTCGCAGGTGTCCTCCAGGGGGGAGTCCGGGGTTTCGAGGAGGCGGAGGAGAGCGTCGAGACGTACGTCGATGGGGTGGTGGCGGGATTCGACGAGACCGTCGGTGTACAGGACCAGTTGGTCGCCGGGGGCAAGGCTGAGGGTGGTGGTCTCGAAGGGGATTCCGCCGACTCCGAGCGGGGTGCCCGTGGGCAGGTCGAGCAGTCGGGGGCGCTGGCCGCTCCGGACGAGGACGGGGGGCAGGTGGCCGGCGTTGGCGATGCGGCACTCGGCACGGTGGGGATCGTAGGAGGCGTAGACGCAGGTGGCGATGTACTGCTCCAGCTTCGATGTGATCTTGTCGAGGTGCTTCAGGACTCGGGCGGGTTCGAGGTCGAGGTCGGCGAAAGCCGCGGTGGCGGTGCGCAGACGGCCCATGGCGGCGGCGGCGTCGATGCCGCTGCCCATGACGTCGCCCACGACGAGCGCTGTCCTGTCGCCCTCCAGCGGAAGGACGTCGTACCAGTCGCCCCCGACCTCGTAGGCAGCCTGCGCGGGAAGGTAGCGGGAGGCGACGTGCAGGCCGGGGAGGTTGGGCGGGTGGTCGGGGAGCAGACTGCGCTGCAGGGTCTCGGCGGCGTTGCGCACGCTCTGGTGCGTGCGGGCGTTGTCGATGCACACCGCGGCGCGGGAGGCGAGCTCGGTGGCGATGGCCAGGTCGTCCTCGTCGAAGGGCCGCGGATCGCGGGCGCGGCTGAGCCCCAGGAAGCCGAGGATGGTGCCGCGTGCGGCGAGCGGGACGGCCATGTAGGAGTGCACTCCCGCGCGGGCCAGCAGCGTGGCGGCGTAGTCGTCGCGGGCGATGCGCGCCAGGTCGCGCTCGCCGGTGTGCCGGATCAGGACGGACCGTCCGGTGCGCACACACTGGGTGGCGAGGCGGTCGGGTTCGTAGGTGGTGATCCGGCCGGGAGGATCGGCGGCATGGATCGCCTCGGTGGGGTAGGCGGTCTTGACGGCGAGGGCGCGGAAGAGCGCGGGGCCGTCGCGGGAGGCGGGACGGTGTTCGTCGATGATGGAGTCGAGTACGTCGACGGCGACCATGTCGGCGAAAGCCGGAACGGCGATCTCGGCCAGCTCCCGGGCTGTCTGCTCGACCTCCAACGTGGTGCCGATGCGGGCGGAGCCCTCGGCGATCAGGGCCAGTCGACGCCGCGTCTCGGTGGCCTCCAGGGACGCTTGGTACCGCTCGGTGACGTCCACCACCAGGTCGGCCACGCCGAGAACACGGCCCTGGGTGTCCTCCAGCCGGTACAGCGAGATCGACCAGGCGTGCTTGTGGTCCGGGTCGGACGGGCTGCGGCCGACGATGGTGGACTGCTCGACCAGGGGAACCCCGGTCCGAAGGACCTGCCGCATGGCGACCTCGGGTACTTCGAACTTCGTGTCTCGCATGATCTCGCGGTAGTAGCGGCCGAGGTGGTCCTTGGCGGGAATGCCGTGCATCCGCTCCAGCGCGGGGTTGACGGCCACGTACCGCAGTTCGGTGTCGAGGATCGCGATCCCGATGGGGGACTGGGAGATCAACCGGGTGGACAGCGCGACGTCACGCTCCACCTCGCGGAGCCTGGGGGAGTCGGTGCCCAGCCCGAGGGCGTAGAAGTCACCTCGGTCGTCGAGCAGCCGCATGTTGCGCAGCTCCACCTGCCTCGTGCCGCCGCCCTTGCAGCGGATGGGGAACGTGCCACTCCAGCTCTGGCCCGTCTCCATGACCTCGATGAACTTCTTGATCACCCAGTCCGAGTGCTCTTCGTTGACAAGGAGCCGTACGGCGTACTCCCCGAGCGCCTCCTCCGCGGTGTAGCCGTACAGGTCCTCGGCCTGCGGGCTCCACAGGACCACCCGTCCGTCGGCGTCCAGCAGCACGGCCGCGACACTGAGGAGATCCATCATGCCGCTGGGCTGCGTCGGCTCGTTCGCCGGTCGGCGAGCGTCGCCCCAGCCGAAGCCTGCGGGAGGCCCTTCTGCTTCGTTCATGGCAGGCACTCCTTCCACCGACCGGCGCCACGTAGGCCCTCCGACGGCCTGGCTGGAGCGGGACCTGTCCGTGTCTGCAGGCGTTTCGCTTCCATGGTCCCCCCGGATCACCAGACCATGCACCCCCGTCCCCACGAGCCGGACGAGAAGGGTGATCACTGACCGGTCCCGGGCCGCACTCGGGGCCGTTCGATCGTCGGAGTTCGCCGTGACGGGGAGGGGTGCGGAACGGCCGGACGAGCGGAAGCGCATCGGGGAGGCAGACGCGAACCGGCCTGGCCCCGCGGCTCCGGCATGATCCGCCGGACAGGCCCTAGTGGGGCGGGAGGCCCGCCGGGTGACCGGTCGGGTCGTCGGCGAGGGCGATGAGGGCGGTGACGCGTTTGCCGACGGGCTCGCGGCGGATGTCGAGGCCCTGGCTGACGGCGAGGATGATCTCCAGGCCGTGCTGGCCGACGCGGCCCGGGTCGGCGGCGCGTGCCAGGGGCAGGGTGGCGGAGCTGTCCCAGACGCTGATGTCGATCGTGGCGCCCCTGGTCTGCAGGTCGAGCAGGCAGGGGCCGGGTGCGTGCTTGACCGCGTTGGTGACCAGTTCACTGACGACCAGCTCCGTCACCCCCCGTGCCCGCGCGGACACGGGAAGGCCGTGGACCGTCTGCAGCAGGGTGAGGAAGTCGGTGGCGAAGCGGCGGGCTTCGCTGATCCTCACGCTGTCGCCGTCGTAGGCCGCCGACGCCTGGACGGCATCCATCGGCGGGGTCGTCCGACCCTCGGCAATTGGCACCTGGACCATGGCCCACCTTGCTCGCGTGTGTATGAGGCCCTCCAGATACCCCGCAAAGGCCCCGCCATGCCGGCGTTCTTCAGAGGGCATCTGATCAACGTTCAGGATGCTGTGGGCGGGGTGGATTGCCCGTTTCCCTATGGCCTTGTCCGCCACTCCGGCCCGCACTACCTTGCCGGGGTGGATCTCTTCTCACGCTCGTGGACGGCGTTGCGCACGGCGGTCGCCGAACTCACGGACAAGGACTTCGAACAGCCGTCTGGCTGCACCGGCTGGCTGGTGCGGGACCTCGTGTGCCACCTGATCATCGACGCGCAGGACGTCCTGATCACCCTCGCCACCCCCGCCGAAGCCGAACCGACCGTCAACGCGGTGACCTACTGGCACGTCGAGGACCAACCGCCTACCGGCGAGGACCCGCTCGACGCGCTGACCCTCCGGCTGGCCGCCGCGTACGAGGAACCGCGCCTGCTCCAGTTCCACTTGGACGACGTCGGCTCCGCCGCCGGACGCGCCGCCGAACTGGCCGACCCCGGTGTCCGGGTGAGCACCCGCGATGAGGTTCTCACCGTGGGCGACTACCTCTCCGCGTACGTCCTGGAATGGACGCTGCACCACCTCGACCTGATCGCGCACCTCCCGGCCGCGGCGGAACCGCCCACGGAGGGCCTGGCCCGATCCCGCGCGACGCTGGAGAAGATCGCCGACGCCGCGTTCCCCGCGTCGTTCACCGACAAGGACGCACTTCTGGTCGGCACCGGCCGCCGCGCACCGACCGACGCGGAGAAGGCCGAACTCGGCGAGCTGGCCGCGCAACTGCCGCTCGTGCTCGGCTGATACGTCCACTGCGGACGGACCGGGTGGGAGAGGCGGGGCGTCCTGACCATGACTACGCGCCATGACTAAGTACCGGGCCTACGCACCGGCCCGCTGGACCACCAGGTCCTACCAGGGCACGGAGCCCTGGTCATCCGTGAAGGTGCCGGTGGGTCCGTCGGCGGGGATGGTGGCCATTCGGACGGCGGCGACGGCGCCCTGGGCGGGCGTGCGGTGGCCGGAGTGGTTGTTCAGGTCGGTCGCGCAGTAGCCGGGGCAGACGGCGTTGACCAGGATGCCGTCGGGGCGCAGATCCTTGGCGTACTGGACAGTCAGGGCATTCAGGGCGGTCTTCGAGGGGACATAGCCGGCGGCGATGGGGAGGTCGGCGATGGTGAGCCCGGCGTAGACAACGGCAGCGACCTCCGGGTCGGTCCCGGCGGCCAGTGAACCGGCACTGCTGGAGACGTTGACGATGCGCGGGGCCTTGGAGCGCTGCAGCAGCGGCAGCAGGGCGTTGGTGACGGTGATGACGCCGAAGAAGTTGGTGTCGAAGATGAGGCGGATGACGTCGGGGTCGGCGGAGCGGGGGCGCTGGCCGGCCAGGTCGCTGCCCGGGGGAGCGGCCACGCCCGCGTTGTTGACCAGCGCGTCGAGCCTGCCGTATCGGACCTCGACCGCTTCGGCGGCCGCGGCGACGGAGGCGGGGTCGGTCACGTCGAGTACGACGGAGGTGGCGTCGGCGCCGGTGGCGCGCAGTTCCGCGGCGGCCTTCTCGCCCAGCTCGGCGCTGCGGGCGCCGATCACGACGGTGTGCCCGAGGGCGGCGAGCTGGGCGGCGATCTCGCGCCCGATGCCCTTGTTGGCGCCGGTGACCAGAGTGATCATGGTGTCGTTCATGACTCCAGGGCACCACGGTGAGGTCGGCGCGGGCCAACACCGATGTCGTCTCGACCGATACCTCACGGGTATGGACGTAGCTACTCGGCGGGTATGGGCGCAGCTACTCTGCGGGTATGGACGCAGTGGAGACGCGGGAGCTCGCCTATTTCGTAGCTGTGGCCGAGGAGCTGCACTTCGGCCGCGCGGCCCGGCGGCTCGGCATGGCGCAGCCACCGCTGTCCCGCGCCATCCAGCAGATCGAGCGGCGGATGGGGGTGGTGCTCCTGGAGCGCACGAGCCGTTCGGTGAGGCTGACACCCGCGGGCAGTGTCTTTCTCGCGGAGAGCCACAAGGCGCTGGACGCGGTCGCCGCCGCGGTGCGGCGGACGCAGCGGGCGGGGCGGGACGTGCCGCGGCTGATGGTGGCGATGAAGCCCGATGGGGACGCGGGCCTGCTGGAGCGGATCATGCCGGTGTACCGGCGGGACCCGGATGCCGTCGCGGTCGAGGTGGTGGTGTGCGGGATCGGCGAGCAGGCGCGGATGCTGCGCGACGGGCGCGTCGACCTCGCGTTCCTGCACGCTCCGCACGACGACCTCGGTGGGTTCGACGCCGAACTGCTGCTGGCCCAGGACCAGGTGGCGGTGCTCCCGCGCCACCACCGACTGGCCGAACGCGCCGCCTTGGTGCTGGCCGATCTCGACGGCGAACCGTTCCCCCGCTGGCCCGGCACGAGTGCGCACGAGGCGAGCGGCCCGGAGGTGCGCGACGCCGGGCAGCTGATGCAATTGGTCGCCCTGGGCCAGGTAGTCGCTGTGGTCCCGGAATCCGTGCGACGCCACCCGCGGTCGGATGTGGTGTGTGTGCCGGTGCTCGACGCGCCGAGGAGCTCGATCCTGTTGGCGTGGCCCGAGCGGACGCGGTCGCGGGCGGTGGCCGCGTTCGTCCGGGCAAGCACGGAGGTTGCGGCCGGCGGTCGGGTGATCGAGACGGTGGCGGATCGCTAGGCGGGGGAGACCGCGGCAACCGTGGCTGTGCCTGTAGCTGGCTGCAGCCCGGAGCCGTAGCCAAAGCCACAGCCGTGTTCGCAGCTCTCGTTGCGGAGCTGGGCGCACACCGACTTCGCGTAGCGGAGCCGCCGGTGTCTCCGCCGGAGCCGCCAAACCGCCCCGGAAGCCGGTCGGTGATGAGGCAGTTGACGCCGCGTCCGCGCAGCTCGACGGCTGCGGCCGGTCCCAACCGGCCGCTTCCGGCGTGGTCCCTGGGCGGCCGCAGCCGCTGCTCGACCATGAGCTCGGGCAGGGAGCGCCTCGGATGCGAGGTGCGGGGGCGGAAGTCACGATGGGATGTGGAAGGGGGATCAGCGCGTCCATCCAGCCCCGGCACGACGGGAGGTGCCCAGTGGCAGGCACCGGATCGGCCAAGCGAACGGGCAACCTGTTCTTCGCGTTCGCCCCCTGGATCATCTTCGACGTCGTGGCGAGCCCCAGTACGTGGGAATACGCGGCCCTGGCGGCGCTGCTGGCCTCCATCGTGCTCAGTCTGGGCGACATGCGACGGGGCAGCTTCAAGATCCTCGAGGTGACCGGGATCGTCTTCTTCGCGGTCCTCAGCCTGCTCGCGCTCGCCCTCGACCGCCACGATCTCATCTGGCTGGAGACCTACGCGCAGACGCTCGCGAACGGTGTCATCGCCCTCGTCTCACTCGTCTCCCTCGCGTTCGTGCCGTTCACGACTCAGTACGCCCGCGAGTCGACGCCACGTGAGTACTGGGATTCGCCCACGTTCCGGCACATCAACTTCGTTCTCACCGCGGTGTGGGCCGCCGTGTTCGCGGCCACGGCTGTGCTCGGCCTGATCGCCGTACACACCAAGGGCATGTCGGACTGGCTGAACTGGATCGTTCCCGTGGCTCTTCTGGTCCTGGCCGTCCGGTTCACGGAACGCTATCCGGATCACTACACCGCGAGACAGGAGACCCAGCGGGCCGTCGTGTAAGTGCGGACCGATCCCCAGGCGCCGTGTGGATGCGTGCCCGTTCCGGCGGTCGCAGGGAGATCACTTCGCAGGGGAGATCACCGTGACCACACATACCACCGCTTTCGACCCGGCCCGGGTCGCGCATCTCACGGGCCGGTTCGCCCCCGTGACCGATGAGGTCGACGTACTCGCCCTGGAGGTGGACGGTCGGCTGCCGGACGATCTGGACGGGCTGTATCTGCGGAACGGGCCCAACCCCCGCTTCAGTCCCATCGGTTCCTACCTGTTTCCGATCGACGGTGACGGCATGATGCACGGGGTGTGGATCTCCGAGGGTGAGGCCCGCTATCGCAACCGCTTCGTCCGCACGCCCGCCGTGCGTGCCGAGGAAAAGGCGGGTCGCGCCCTGTGGGGCGGCCTGGAGTCCATGATCACGCCGAGCGAGGCGGAGGTCGGCCCCGATCTCGCGCACACGTTCAAGGATCTGCCGGACATCAACGTCGTCCGGCACGCCGGACGGCTGCTCGCCCTGGCGGAGGCCGCCTGCCCCTTCCGGATGTCGCCCGAGCTGGAGACCGTCGGCAGGGAGACCTTTGGCGGGGCGCTGGCCGCCGGCATCACCGCCCATCCGAAGGTCGACCCGGTCACCGGCGAGATGGCGGTCTTCTGCTACGGCCTGGAGCCGCCCTACTTGACCTGGTCGCTCATCGGCCCTGCCGGGACGGTCACCTCCGGTCCCACACCGATCGCCGGTGTGGACGAGCCGATGATGATCCACGACATGGCCCTGACGGCCCGCTATCTCGTCCTGGTGCTGGCCCCGGCCTTCTTCGACGTCAACGCCGCCATGAACGGCGGATCGCTGATCGCCTGGCGGCCGGAACGCGGGACGCGGGTCGCGCTGATCCCCCGTGACGGCGGACCGGTCCGCTGGGCGAACGACGAGGCCTTCTGGATGTGGCACACGGTCAACGCGTACGACACCGGGCCCGACGCGGGCGTCGTGCTCGACTACGTCCAGTGGCCGCGCCTGACCCTGGGACCCGCTCCCGCCGCGCAGAACTCCCCGGGTGAGCCCAGCGTGCCCAGAGGTCTGATCCGGGCGGTCATCGACCCGGCGACAGGCCGCATCGAGCGGACTCCGCTGGACGACGCTTGGGTCGAGTTCCCGCGCGTGGACGACCGCAGGATCGGCCGACCCCATCGCTGGATCGCCCTGGCCGCCGACAGCGCGCGGACGCAGGGACTGTTGCCCGGCGAGTACGACGCCGTGCGGTGGTACGACACGCAGAACCCTTCAGCACCGTCCCACGTGTGGCACGCCGGCAACCTCTCCGTCGGGGAGCCTGCCTTCGCCGCCGTACCCGGCCGTGAGGACGAGGGGGAGGGCTACTGGATGACCTTCGCCACCGACCGCACCGACGACAGCAGTTGGCTGCTGGTCATTCCGGGACAGGATCCGGCTTCGGGCCCCGTCGCCCGGCTGCGCATCCCGGTCAGAGTCCCCCTCGGCCTGCACGGGGCATGGCTCCCCACGGAGGAATGACACGCGATCGCTCCTGTACTGAGGGTCGGCGCGACCGGAGGGGGCCCGGCGGTTCCCTTGCGTACACGCCGTCGCCGGGCCCGTTGTGGGGCGTGAGAACGATCGTGGTCTTCGGGACGTGAGAGTTGGCGTAGGGTGGGGGAACAACGACGCGGGGTGGAGCAGCTCGGTAGCTCGCTGGGCTCATAACCCAGAGGTCGCAGGTTCAAATCCTGTCCCCGCTACTCGAAACCGAGGGGCCGGCACATGTGCCGGCCCCTCGGTCATGTTCTCCTCGCGCCGTCGGCGGGTGCCGCCGGGTGGATGGCTCGGGCGAGACATCCGGCTGACAGACACCACCTTCTTCTGGACGCGGCGCCACGGCGGCGACTGCCGGGACGTCGAGGGAATCGATCGAAAGCGCCCCGTGAAGCGGAATGATTGATTTTCCTTAGGGAATCACTGGTGCGCATTGTCGGCCAATCAGTGGGACTCCCGCGGCTCGCCCCGCCACGCCGCTTCTAGATGCCGCGTGGCCGGAAAGAACGCTGAGGGCGGCTCCGAAGGGAGGCGCGAGGCGCGGAGCGGTTGACCTGTGCAACGGGCGCAGCGGGTTCGCGCGCACCGCGGCGTGCCCGTGTGTTCCCGACATGAGCGCAGGTGAGGTGCGCCGCCATGGCCGCGGAGCGAGTGACCGGTCTCGTGCGGCATCTGCGCGGCCGTGAACGGCCCCCGCGACCGCCGGCCCGCACCGGGGGCGCTGCGCGGTCCGAGGGCTGGGGCATCGCGCGGTCGGGTGTGGCCAGTCACCCCCCGGCCAAATCTGCCACTCCTGAGCGGTGGCACGTGTCCGCCCGGCCCTTGTCGCTGTCGTCGGCCGATGGTTAGGCTCCGCCTCGCTTTCGCACTTCGTACACATTTTCTGCACATGTGGGCCGGTCGACGCGCCGGCCCGCTGGCTTGTGGCGCATGGTGCGACGTTCCCGGCCCGGGGGCGCCGCCGTCCAGGTACGGGGGAGGTGGACACGGTAGACGCATGCTCGGCACCGCAACCGCCCAGGAGTTCACGGCGGCCCCGCGGCGAATCCGCCCCCTCGACGCCCCAGCCGCCACGCGCCGCCGGCGGACTGCGTGACGTGCGGCTTCTGTGGGTGACGAACGCCGTCGACGGTCTGGGCAGCCAGGCCTCCGGAGTCGTCTTCCCCCTGCTGCTCCTCCACTTGGGGCACAGCGCCGCAACCGCCGGCGTGTTCGCCAGCGCGGCCGCGTTCACGGGTGTGGTCCTCGGACCGCTCGTCGCCGTACCCGCCGACCGGGGGCACCGCCGCCGCATCATGATCGCCACGGCAGTGCTGTCCGCCCTGGCCATGGCGGGACTTGCCACCGTCGCTGCCCACGGCGGCGCCTCATTTCGGCTCCTGGTGGCCCTCGCCCTCACGGAGCGGCTGTGCGCGGTCGCCTACGAGGCCGCCTCCCGCGGCGCCCTCGTACACCTCGCCCCGCCGGACGAGTTGCCGCGGGTCGCGGCCGGAATCCAGGCGGGTGACCAGGTGGCACTGATCGCGGGCCCCGCGCTGGGCGGGGCTCTCTTCCAGCTGACCCGCCCCCTGCCCTTCCTGGCCGACGCCGTTTCGTACGCCATGACCGCGCTGGGCGTGCGGGCGATCCGCACCCCGGTCGACACCCCCCACGGCCACCACGGCTCGCGACCGCGGGCCCGCGAAGCGCTCCGCGCGCTGCCCGGCGCCGCAGGAGCCGGTCTTGCCCTCGTCGCCCGCTCCGCCGTGCTGAGACTGGTCGTGACGTGGACGGCGGTGGCGAGCGGTGTGGTGACGCTGCTGTCCTTCACCGCGCTGTTCGTGCTCGGCGCGGACGGCGGCACCGCCTCCACCGGACTGGTCCTCGCGGCGTCCGGAGCGGCAGGACTGCTGGGTTCGCTGATGTCGGTGCGCGTGGTGCGACGGTTCGGGCCCCGCCGGGCCCTGGTGACGGCGACCTGGCTGCTGTTGGCTCCGCTCGCCGCGCTCACCGCCGCCCACGGTCCGTGGAGTTTCGGAACAGCCTTCGCCGGGCTCTGTCTGCTGGTGCCGGTGGTCACCGTCGTGCTCTCCAGCGCCGCCATCGCCGCCATTCCGCAGGAGTTGCAGTCGCGGGCCGGTGCCGTGATCGGTTCGGCGGTCGGGCTCGCCGCCGCCGGTGCGCCGGCCGCCGCGGCAGCCCTCACCACCGAGGTGGGGCCGCGGGCCCCGGCCGTCGTGTGCACGGCGCTGGTGGCCGTGCTGGCCGGATACACCCATGCCGCGGCCCGCCGGACGCCAGGCGCGGCGACGGCGGCCGGAACCCACCGGGACGATCCCGCTCCCGGGGCCGAGGCGGACAAGGAGCGCCGGCCATGACCGACCCGTACCAGGTGTTCCGCGGCTCCCTCCCGGACGTCTGCCCACGCGACGCGACCCGCATGGTGTTCGTCGGGAACGCCGGGGGCCGCTGCGAGGTGTTCGCCTGGGACGCCACCGCCCGCCGTTCCCGCCAGGTCACGGACCGGGCCGGCGGGACGGCGCACTGCGCGATCGACGCGGACGGGTACGTGTGGTGGTTCGAGGACGACGCGGAGGGTCGGGGCCGGTGGTGGTACCAGGCGTTCGAGGGCGGCCCGCGGTTACCCGGTCTGCCCGGCGCGCCCGCCGGGCAGACCCGCGGTCTGGCCGTGGCGCCGAACGGAACTGTCGCCACCGCCGTTGGCGACTCCCACGGCACGACCGTTCTCGTCGGACAGCGCGGGCGCGTCGCCCGGGAGTTGCTGCGCACGCCCACTCCGGTCCGGCTCGCAGGCCTCAGCGCGACCGGTGACCTGGTGGCCGTCGCCGCACTGCCCGGAGACGACGCGGCGGTGACCGTGCTGACCACCGACGGCGAGAGCACCGCCGTACTCCCGGGGCCCGAGGGCCCGGCGACGAGGCTGTGGTGCCTGGGATTCTCGCCACGCCACGGGGATCGGAGCCTGCTGCTCGTCCAGGAGAACGGGCACCGGTACGTCCTCGGCACCTGGACACCCGAAGCCGGGCTGACCACCCACCCATGGTGCTCCTTCGACACCGAGGTCACCGCCCGGTGGTACCCCGACGGTCGTGCCGTACTGGTCCGCCAGGAACGCCACGGCCGCTCGCTGCTGCACCGCGTCGACCTGCGCACGCGTCGTCGCACCCACATCCCCGCCCCCGCGGGCAGTCTGCTCGACGCGGCACCCCGGGCCGGCGGATCGCTCCACTACGTATGGACCGACACCGCCCACCCGCCCGAGCTGCGCTCCACCGACGGCGTCGCGCTGCCGCCCGCCGGAGCCGCCACGCTCGTGCCCGGCCGTCACACCGCCCTGTGGACACCGACCGCCGACGGTCCGGTGCACACCCTGCTCAGCCTGCCGGAAGCGCATGGCACGGCGGCACCGCCACCGGCCGTGTTCCTCGTGCACGGCGGACCGGCCGACCACGACCGGGACGCCTACGACGCCACCGTGCATTCCCTGGCCGCCTCCGGGTACGCCGTGGTGCGGGTCAACTACCGCGGCTCCACCGGCTACGGACCCGACTGGCGGCGGGCGTTCACGGACGGCATCGGACACACCCAGGTACGGGACCTGGTCGCCGTCCGCGCGGATCTCGTCCGACGCCGACTGATCGCCGAGCAGGCCGTCGCCCTGTGGGGCGTGTCGTGGGGCGGCTATCTCGTGCTGCTCGCCCTCGGCACGCAGCCGGGGCTCTGGCAGGCGGGGGTCGCCGTCAAACCGGTCGCGGACTGGGTCGCCGCACACCGGTCGACCACGCCCGCGCTGCGCGCCCTGGACGTGCGGATGTTCGGCGGCACCCCCGACGAGGTGCCCGAACGCTACGCGCGCAGCTCGCCCCTCACCTACGCGGCAGACGTCACCGAACCGCTTCTCGTGGTGGGTGCGACGAAGGACACCAAGTGTCCGCCAGGACAGATCCGGGCGTACCTGAAAGCCCTGGACGAGGCGAGTGTCGGGCACGAGGCGATGTGGCTGGACACCGGCCACGACGGCTACGACGGCGCCGCGCACGTGGCGGTGCTGCGCCGTTCTCTGCGCTTCCTGCACACCCATCTGCCCGCCGCGCGACAGCCCGCGGGCCATCAGCGTCCCCCGGCACGGACCGGGGGATCCCGGTCCCACTGATGCAGCAGTGGGACCGGGCCATGCACAGCACCATCCACCGAAGGAGGAAGCATCGTGCAGAAGGACATCATCCACAACGACCCGCTCGCGGGCGACGAGGAAAACCGCAAGCCGGGCATCGGCATCACGATCACCGTGCCGTTCCGCAACGCCGACGAGGGCGGCGACGAAGAGTGACCCGCGGCCCGGCCGGCCCGTGGACCGTCACGGGCCGGCCGGGCTCCCTTCCCCGACCTTCCTCGCCTTCACAAGGAGCCGACCGTGCGCGTCCTTCTGGTCAACATGCCCTGGTCGCCCATCGACCTGCCCTCGCTTGCCCTCGGCATCCTCAAGAGCAGCGTCGACGAGCGCGTACCCGGCGCCACATGCGAAGTGCTGCACGCCAACCTGGAGTTCACCGACTGGATCACCAGCCGCACCGAGTTCTCCGCGGAGGACTACGAGTACTACGCGCTGTCCTCCTACTTCCTCGGCTGCGGCGACTGGGTGTTCTCCTCGGCGCTGTACGACGATCCCGGCTGGAAGGACGCCGAGTTCACCCGGGTGATGACCGGCAAGCTGCGCAAGTCCCGGATGCGCATGACCCGTCATCTGCACGAGCGGGTACCCGAATTCGTCGCCGACATCGCTCGCCGCATCGTCGAGGCCGAGCCCGACGTGGTCGGCTTCACCTCCACGTTCCAGCAGAACACCGCCGCCCTGGCCGCGGCCCGGCAGGTCAAGAAGCTCGCCCCGCACATCAGGACGGTGATGGGCGGAGCCAACTGCGACGCGGAACAGGGCGCCGCGGTCCACCGCAATTTCCCGTTCGTCGACTACGTGGTGCGCGGCGAGGGCGAACAGGCCTTCCCCCAACTCCTCGCGACCCTGCAACGCGACGATCCCGACCTCACGACCGTCGCGGGCCTGTGCCACCGCGGCGCCGACGGCACACACCTCGCCAACCCGATGCCCACCGGCCCGCTGCCTCCCGCGGCCATCCTTCCCCCCGACTACACCGGCTACTTCGAACGGCTCGCGACGTCCGTGGCACGCCATTGGGTCGAACCGAAACTCGTCGTCGAGGGCGCCCGCGGCTGCTGGTGGGGCGAGAAGCACCACTGCACGTTCTGCGGACTCAACGGCTCGTTCATGGAGTTCCGCAGCAAGAGCCCCGATGTCTTCTACGAGGAGATCATGGACCTGGCACGACGCCATCGCGTGCTGGACATGTACGTCGTCGACAACATCCTCGACATGGGCTACCTGAAGACCGTCCTGCCCCGGATCATCGACAGCGGCCACGACCTGCGCATGCATATCGAGATCAAGGCCAACATGCGCCGCCCCCAGCTCCAGGTCCTCGCCGACGCCGGACTCATCTACGTCCAGCCGGGCATCGAAAGTCTCAACAGCCGTGTGCTCGACCTGATGGACAAGGGCGTCAGCGGCTGCCAGAACGTCCGCATGCTCCGCGACGCCGCCGAGACGGGCCTGTCGGTCTCCTGGAACTACCTGCACGGCTTTCCCGGCGAGACCGCCGAGGACTACGAACCCGTCATACGTCAGCTGCCGGCGCTGGAACACCTCAATCCACCGGTCGACCTGTCCGCCCGTATCGCCATCGAACGCTTCAGCCCCTACTTCAAGCGACCCGAACTGGGCTTCACCGGCCTGCGTCCCGAGGAGCACTACCGCTTCACCTACGACCTGCCCGAGAACGAACTGTACGACCTGGCCTATGTCTTCGAAGCACCGGAACGCGGCATCGAGGAAGACACCGTGAACAAGCTCAACGACGCGATCGCCGCGTGGAAGAAGCGCCATGTCGACGCACGCCTGACGCACCTGGACCTCGGCGACCAGATCGTGCTGGTCAGCCGGCGGCACGCCTTCTCCTGGCGGACCATGCGGCTCACCGACCCGTTCGAGCTCGCCGCATTCCGATTCCTGGACCAGCCCCACACGCCCGCGGCCCTGCTCCGCAAACTGCACGGCGGCTCAGCTCCCCTCACCGACCGCACACCGGCCGACGTACAGAGGCTGCTGGACAGTTGGGTCGGGCACGGCCTGGTGTTCACCGACGCCGGGCAGTACGTCCACATCGCGCCGGCGGCCGTCAACCAGGACCTGCTGCGCCTTGACTACATGCGTCACACGCACGGACGCCCCCGCTCCGAGCCCGCCCTCGTCGACCTCGTACCGCAGAGCGGTCCCGCACTGTCGGCCCCGTCGGCCGCCCTGTCCTGACGATCTCACGGAGGACGCACACGATGACAACGCACGCCGCACCGAAGCCTGTTGTACGGGCATGGCGCGACCACGACGCCGACGCCCGCGAGCTGCCCGGCATGTCCCTGGGGCGCATCCCGCTCACCGCCGACGCCGCAGACGCCGACCGCCTGTGGGAGAGCGGGGTGCGGCTCGTCGAACTGGAACGGCCGGTCGACCTCGGCGCCATCGGCGACGCGGCGCACCGTGAGGCTGTCGACCTCCTCTGCCTGATCCGCGACCTGACCGCACGGGCCGTACAGGTCGACTGGGACCTGCGGCTGCCCGCCGAGGGCGACGCGGAGCAGTGGAAGCTGCTGTCCCACCTGCACCCACCGCGCGGTATCACGGGTCTCGACGACGGAGACGACGTACTGCACGCCTGGCGGACCCGTCACTACCTGTGCAAGCTGGTGTGGCGTCAGGGCCCCGGCTTCGTCCAGATCCGCGACCGCCGCTGGGGCGACCTGCGCCGCTTCACCGCCGACGAATCCCACTACCTGGACGCCATCGCGCGCCTGGACCGGGGCGTCGCCCACACGAGCGTGTCCGCCGACGTCCTCGCCGAGTTCACGGCGGAGCATCTGGTGCTGCGCGTGGGGGAGTTGGCGTGGTGGCTGCCGTACCGGGTCAACCGGTGGCTGCAGGAGGCGATGGCTGTCTGAGGACCGCCCCGGGTGGACGCCCACCTACCCTCGCGCCCGCCTCAGCGTCAGAGAAGCTTGAACGACGCGAGGTTGTACAAACCCTGGCCCAGGGCCCTACCCACCGTATACAAGAGGGGATGTAGAGCCTGCGGGACAGGAGTTCGCGTCACCGCGGTTGTCGCACGCACGCATGCGTCCGTGCGCGCCGCCTGCTGCCTGGTCGACGGCCTGGTCGGTGGCCCGGCCGGTCCCGCGCGTTGTCACCGCTTCAGGGGAGGGGCACGATGAATCACCACTCGCGCGAGGACGGTACCGTCCCAAGACGTCGGCGCGCCGTCGCACTGGGAGCCGCGCTCAGCAGCTGCGCCCTGGTGGCGGGCTTCGCTCCGGCGGCCTCGGCCACGGCCGAACGAGGGCACGCGCATCACCGCAAGGACTACGTGGCGCTCGGCGACTCGTACACCTCGGGCCCTTTGATCCCGCGTCAGGTGGATGCGAACTGCGCCCGGTCCGACCACAATTATCCCTCGATCGTCGCGGCCGACCGCGACACCGCCACCTTCACCGACGTCAGCTGCGGTGGCGCGACGACGGACGAGATGTGGAAGGCGCAGGGAACCAACGGACCTCAGCTGGACGCCGTGCAGCGCGACACCGACCTGGTGACCTTGCAGATCGGCGGCAATGACATCGGCTTCAGCTCCATCATCAGCACGTGCGCCGGGCTCAGTTCGAAGGATCTGCCGGGGAACCCCTGTCAGCAGTACTACGGTTCCACCGGAGTGGATCAACTCACGCTGAGGATCATCGAGACCGCTCCCAAGGTCTCCCGCGTGTTGCGCGCCGTGCACGCCAGGGCACCACACGCGCGCGTGGTCGTCGTCGGCTACCCCGACCTCCTCCCCGACGACGGCAGCGGCTGCTACCCGTCGGTTCCGTTCGCCACCAAGGACTTCCCCTATCTTCGCGACACCGGCAAGCGGCTCAACCTGATGCTGCGCACCGTGGCGTTGCTGAACCGGGCCGAGTACGTCGACACCTATGGGCCGACCGTGGGGCACGACATGTGCAAGGCGCCCGCGGACCGCTGGATCGAACCACTCCGTCCGGCCTCGCCCGCTGCTCCCGCCCACCCCAACGCCAAGGGACAGGAAGCCATGGCGGGGGCGGTGCTGAAGCGCCTCGGCGGGAATGACGGACACCACTGACCGTGTCGGTGACGAAGCCTGCCTGATTTCGGGCGTACGTGATGACGGCCCATAGCAACCACGTTGGGGTGGAACGGGCCGTCATCGAGTACCGGGGGCGCCGGTGCGTCAATCGGTGCGTGCAATCGGTGCGTGCAATCGGTGCGGGCCGTCAGCCGCCGACAGGGCCGGTGTAGGAGCCCGGGTGCGTGGCGCCGTCCTGGAGCAGGACACTGCCGCCGGGCCAGGCCAGCGTCGCCGAGGTGGTCTCGTTCGGCGGAGTGATGACGACCGAGGTGGCCTTGAACTCGGTGCCGCTGTCCTGGGTCCACGGCAGGAAGGTGAGGGTGAACGTCGTGCTGGTGCCGGCGGCCAGGGTGACCTTCTTGGGCGTCGCGCTGGTGCGGGTCAGTGACCAGCTGCCTTTGGAGGACTTCAGATCCACCCCGGGGAATCCCTGGACGGTGCACGCGGCGGACGTCTTGTTCTTCAGCACCACGACCAACTGCTGCTGGTCGTCCGAGCTGCTGACCTTGCCGTCACCGGAGCCGAACGAGAAGCCCAGGCCGCCCGTGTGGCAACGGCTCGCGCCGGTGTCGGTGTTCGTACCACCGGTGGCCGTGCTGCTGCCCGCGTCCTTGGTGGCGCCCGCTTCGTCTGCTGGGGCGTCGCTGGATGCGGTGGCCGAGGGCGAGGAGGCGGGTGCGGACGACTGGCCGCCGCCCGAGGCTCCGCCGCTGCCGCTGCCGCTGCCGCTGCCGCTGCCGCTGCCGCAGGCGGAGAGCGTCAGGGCCAGCGCGGAGGTGGCGGCGAGTGCGGTGGCAGCGTGGAGCAGTCGCATGATGATTCTTCCCCGTTGGATCGTGGGCACCGGCGGGCGCCGTGCTGATCACCATGATGCGAGTGGGATCTCGACAGCCCTGTGACAGGCACGTCCTGAACTCGCGTCAGCCTTCCGCGAGGCTTCGGGGCACTCCGGAATTCCTGCCCGAATCGCGATGATGACGTCGCCTGTCGATGAGTTGGGCAGGCGGCCGCGGCCCGAGGGCGCCGGGCCGAGGATAAGGTCGGCGGATGCGCCAGTTCACGGAGACTGAAGCCTTGTCCGGGATCGTGCGGGAGGCACTGGGGGCGGGGATCCAAGTCGCCGGAGTGGACCGGTTGCGAGGTGGGAGCAAGAAGGGGGTCTACCGGGTTCACCTGGAGGGACCGCGTACAGCGAGTGTGATCGTCTACAGCTGGGCCGAGGCCGAGAACTTCTGGCCAGGTGCGGAAGACATCGACGCGGCCCACCCGTTCGCTCCCGCCTCCGGACTGGTCCCCTTTCTGGCCGCTCAGCGGAGACTGGACCGCCTCGGGGTCCGGGTTCCAGGGGTACTCCTGGCCGACGACAGCCGAGGCCGCTACCCCGCGGATGTGGCGGTGGTCGAGGATGTTGCCGGCGGCACTCTGGAAGCGCTACTGGATACGGATCCTGCGCGTGCGGCAGATGTCTTGAGCGAGCTGGCGGCACTGCTCGACGTGATGCACCAGCAGCACAGTCAGCGGTACGGCAGGGTGGACGTGCTTGAACGGGGCGACAAAGCGAGTGGCGTTTCCTGCGAGCAACTGGTGCTCGAACGTGCCCTCGAGGATCTCGCGGAGGCGGTGGAACGCGACCCCAGGATCGGGTCAGCCGCGGCCCCCTTGCACGATCGTCTGCAGGAGCTGGCCGTACGGGTGTCTCCGCGCATGGAACACGCACTGATCCACAGCGAACTCGGGCCCGACCACGTCCTGGTCGACGCCTCTGGGCACCCCGTCCTCATCGACATCGAGGGCCTGATGTTTTTCGATGTCGAGTGGGAGCACGTCTTCCTGCAGCTTCGTTTCGGCGAGCACTACCCAGTCTTGTCACGCCCCGGACTCGATCCAGCACGGCTCGACCTCTTCATGCTCGCGATGCGTCTTTCGCTGGTGGCCGGCCCCCTGCGCCTCCTCGACGGCGACTTCCCCCACCGCGCACTGATGCGGGGGATCGCCGAGCACAACGCGAAGGAGGCACTGGCCCTTCTGCCCCTGTCGTAACCGAGGTCGCAGCCAGTGACCACGCCTCCCCCCGGTACATCCCGAGGAACAGCTGATGCTCCACCGGTTCCGGAGTCAGTTGTCGATCAGCGGGCTCGTGCATGTCGAAGAGAGAAGAGAAATGACGGCAGTGTCGAGTTCGCGAATGTGGGACGGCCGGCCGCCCGTCACGGCGGCCGGCCGTCGAGGCAGATAGCCGCGGGAAGCCAAGGCGCGGGAGCCGGATCCCTGCTGCGCGGGCTCGGCCCACTGACGAGCGGGGGTGGATGAAGCTCTGGCCGGCCTGCGGCGCGCACCGCCGGCTGCCCGAGCCTCATCCACTGACACCGCGATGCGAAGGCGCTGCCGAAGCTGTTGGCGCGATGACCTGCCTACGCCTTTGCCGGCGCCGCCTGCTGCACGACCTCGAAGGACCACAGTGTGGACCCGCTCGCCGCCGGCTTGGGACGCTCGCCGCTCGCCGCGTCACCGCCTTGATGGGCTGCCTTCATGGGGCCCTCCATCCAGGCCTGGAAGGACTCCTCGTCACGCCACCGCGTGTAGACGAGGTAGCTGTCGGTGCCCTCGACGGGGCGGAGGAGCTCGAACCATTCGAACCCGTCGGAGTTCTCCACGGCATGGGCACGGGAGGCGAAGCGCTTCTCCAGGGTCTCCCGCTGCTCCGTGGGGACGGTCAGTACGTTGATCTTGACTACGCTCATGGTCCCATCCTGCCGCACGGTGGACTCCGGGGGCTGACGCCCTGCTCGGCAAGCCGCTCCTGACGCTCGACCGACCGCTGGCCCGCCACTGCAAAACCGCTTCCCCGCAGGAAGTCGGCGGTGACTTCTACGACCTGATCCCGGTCGGCGCGGGGGCGCTGGGTATGTTCCTTCCGCCAACCAGCCACCCTCGCCGCCAGGTTGCAAGGGGGCGTTCCCCGACGGGCTCTGAACTGCTCCGCGTGGGTGCTGCTCTGCCCGCGCGGAGTGTTCACCCGCCTGGCGTCCTGGTCAGGGTGTCATGCGGAGGGGGTATGGAAGTAGTGGCCCTTGTCGAGGTCCTCGATGAGCCCGGGCTGCGTCGGCTGCCACCCGAGCAACTCGCGGGTCAGCGCGCTCGAGGCCGGGCTGTCGGCTGACAGGAAACCTCCCAGCCAGCCGAAGTGCTCACCTGCGTCCTCCGGAGAGATGGCGACCACGGGGAGGTCGAGCCGGCGTCCGATCACTTCGGCGACGGCGCGGATCGGCACGCCCTCGTCGGCGACAGCATGCAGTGTCGAGCCCGCCGGGGTCTTGTCCAACGCCAGGCGGATGAGGTGCGCGGCATCGAGCCGATGCACCGCGGGCCAGCGGTTGGACCCGTCGCCGATGTAGCCGGAGACACCCCTGTCACGGGCGATACCGACCAGGGCCGCCATGAACCCGTGATCTCCGTCGCCGTGCACCGTCGGAGGCAGTCGCACAACGGACGAACGGACGCCGCGGGAAGCGAGGGAGAGCACCGACTCGGCGGTGGCCAACCGGGCCCGCGGGCCGCTGCCCCAAGCGGCCACAGCCGGGTCGGGGCCGTGCCCGTCCCGTTCGGTCGCGACACGCCCGGTCGTGAGCCCGAGCGTCCCGGAGGCGATGAGGAACGGTCGATCCGAACCCGCGAGCGCCTCGCCGACGGTCTCGACGGCGCGGCGGTCCGCATCGGCAGCGCCCTGGAAGTCCCCCGAGAAAGCGATGTCGTGCTTGAACGCGAGGTGGATCACGCCGTCCGACGTGGCGGCAGCCCTTCGCAGGCTGTCGAGGTCGTCGAGCGTCCCGCGGTGCACCTCTGCCCCGGCGGCGGTGAGGGCAGCGGCGGAGGCGTCCGAGCGAGCGAGCCCGAAGACCTGATGGCCTGCGCCGATGAGCTCGGGAACGACGGCGGAACCGATCCAGCCGGACGCGCCGGTCATGAACACGCGCATGGGAAACCTCCCGGGTAAGTCGACCGTCCGCGTCGCACAGGCGTGGCAGGGCAGTCGATGTCAGCGACTGACATCAACCTACATGCGATGCCAGTCACTGTCATCACCTAGGACAGTTGCTGTCATCACATAGGATCCGAAGCATGAGTCGATGGGAGCCGAACGCGCGCGGCCGACTGGAGCAGGCGGCACTGGAGCTCTACAGCGAGCGCGGGTTCGAACAGACCACCGTGACCGAGATCGCCAAACGGGCGGGACTCACGGAGCGAACGTTCTTCAGGCACTTCACCGACAAGCGCGAGGTCCTGTTCGCGGGCGCGGCCTCCCTGCAGGAGCTCTTCGTGAACGCTCTCGCCGGCGCGCCGGGTCCCGCGGCGCCGATCGACGCGGTTGCCGCGGCCCTCGATGCCGCCGCGGCCGTCTTCCAGGACCGCCGCGAACACTCCCGACAGCGCCAGAGGGTCATCGCCGCGAACGCAGAGCTGCAGGAACGCGAGCTGATCAAACTCGCATCCCTGTCCGCGGCACTCGCCGACGCGTTGCGTCGGCGCGGCGTCGCAGAGCCGGCCGCGAGTCTGGCTGCCGAGGCAGGGATCGCTGTCTTCAAGATCGCGTTCGGACGCTGGATCAGCGAAACCGACCAGCGAGACATGTCGCAACTCATCAGCGAGTCACTCGCCGAGCTGAAGGCCGTGACCGCGGGCAAATGATCACCGGCTCCGCCCCGGCGCCGCCCTCCTGCGTGGCGATGCCGCGGCTGGTCGCGCACCGCCCACCGGCACCCCCGCGTCACCGGCATGATCCAAGCCCGCTCCCGGTTGGCCAAGTGGAGCTCCGTCTGTCACGTCGTCACCCCGCGAACCGTCCTGCTGGCAGGGCATGTCTGGGGCGTGTGTCGGTGGCTGATCGAGCCGTCGCCGAGGGCGAAGCCGGGGCGTGCGGAGCGGTGGCCGGCGGGCTCTGTGCAGGTGTGGACCGCGACGGGGAAGCGTGGGCGAGCCGGCGGGTGTTGTGTAGGCGGGCGATGCCGAGCATGGCGTGGTGTACGCCGTCGCCCTTGAGGCGGCAGTCGCGCAGGATCTTCCAGGTCTTCATGTGGGCGAAGGCATGCTCGACGCGGGCCCGGAACCTGTTCGTGCGAGCGATTGTGCTCCTGTTTCCACTCGGCGAGTTCCTCGCCGGCCCGGCGACGGTGCGGCATCACGAGTCCGGTCCCGGGGTAGCCGCCGTCGGCGATCGTCATGGTGTGACCGACGGCGGCCTTCGCGCCGGACTCACCCCATGCCTTGCAGTCGTTGCGGTTGCCCGGCAGCGGCTGTCCTACCACGACCAGCCGGGTGTCGGCGTCGATAACGACCTGATGATTGGTGGAGTACCGATAGTTTTTCGACTGCTCGGCAACCTCGTGGTCGCGGGTCGGAACCAAGGTGCCGTCCACGATGAGCACGGCGTCCTTCGCGAAGCGGCGCCGAGGCTGCAGGGCAAGCAGCGGCCCGAGATGATCGATGATGCGATCGACCGCGGACTTCGAGATGCCGAACAGCGGGGCGAGCTGGCGCATCGTCAAGTTTGTGCGCCAGTACGCCGTGACCAACAGTGTCCGATCGTCCAGCGACAAGCCCCACGGCCGACCCCGGTGGTGAGTATCGACACCGGCGCGACGCAACACCGTCACCAACTTCGCGAACTGGCGCGGGCTCAGCCCGGTGAACGGGGCTGTCCAAGACGACTCCGACGCCGTGATCACACCGGCCATGGCAAGATCATTCCACTGGCGCTGATCCCTCCGGCCGAGGGTGGGTTCCGGATGTGAAGGCGAGAATGTCGAGGACCGCTGCGCGCAGGCTCCCGAAGTGCCGGTGCACGCCGTCGACGGCGACGGGAGTGTTGACTCCCCACACCGTCATGCCGGCACGCAGCCCGGACTGCACCCCGGAGGGGGCGTCCTCGATCACAAGACAGTCCTCGGGCTCGGCACCGAGTCGCTTGGCAGCCAGCAGATACGGGACAGGTGAGGGCTTGCCTTCCTCGACGGAGGCGGCATCCACGATGACATCCGGCACTGGCAAGCCGGTCCGGGCGAAGCGTCCGCGTACCCGGTGCTCGTAATTCGACGTCACCAACGCCCACGCTGTGGAGGGCAGAGCGGTCAGCAGCTCAGCCGCGCCATCGAAGGCCGTATATATGCCGGACCGCACATCCTCATCCTCCAGATCGTGCAGTGCGGCCAGGCACTCCCGTGGATCGCGGTCCGGAATGACCTGCGCGAAGGTCTCCATCGGCCTCGTCCGCAGCGCCACTTGGTAGACCTCGTCGGGATCCAGCCCGTATCGCTCCGCCCACGCGCGCCAAACCTGGCGCTGGTTGTCCACGGCATCGATCAACGTGCCATCGACATCAAACAGGACATACTTCTTGGCTCCGGGCGGAACAGGTTCACCGATCATGTCCCGATCATGCCATCAGGGCCTCGAGCAGGAAGTTTGCGGGGACAGCCCTTAGTCGTTGCCGACGCACGGGATCTGGTTCTGCCCCGTGCGGACGAGCCCGGCAGACAGCGCGCCCACCGCCCGATGTCCCTGTTCCGGGTACGGACGTGTTCAGCAACGGCGTCACTTGAGTGCCCCGAAACAGGGGCGCCCGGGACATCGGCCTCCCACTTTCTGTTCCGGCGGGCCGGACGAGGCCTATTGGGCACCTGCCCGTGCCGGCGGCGCGCCGGAGCGGGCTCCACGAGTGCTTGCCGTGAGCCGTTGAGGAAGCTGCCCCCATCTTTGGACCTCCTGCCGTCCACCTGATCGTCGACAGCGTCCGACGCCGGCACGAGGTGATCAGGCACGATCGAGCCTGATCTTGACTACGCGTACGAACCCTGCCTGGCCCAACCCTCGCCACCACCCCGGCCAACTGGCGTCCCGCGAGCTACACCATCCGGTTACTTATGATCGCCGCAGCGTTATTCGTGTAATCCGAATTCCTATTCATTCCACTATCCAGCTCTTGGTGCTGACCAGCCGTCACGAGCCCTGAACCAAGTCGAGGAGAGTGGAGAAGATGACGACATCGCCGCGATGGCGATCTGTTCTGGCGTCAGCCGCCATGGCTGCTGCCGCGCTTGCCGCAGCCCCGCTGGCGAACGCGGGAACCGCCTACGCTCAGGACCACACCACTCCGCACCCGCCGCCGTACCCGGAGAAGGCTGCCTACCCGGAGAAGCCCGTCTACCCGGGGAAGCCTGTCTATCCGGAGAAGCCGGAGAGGCCCGCCTATCCGGAGAAGCCCGCCTATCCGGAGAGGCCCGCTTACCCGGAGAAGCCGGAGAGGCCCGCCTACCCGGAGAAGCCTGCCTACCCGGAGAAGCCGGAGAGGCCCGCTTACCCGGAGAAGCCTGCCTACCCGGAGAAGCCGGAGAAGCCCGCTTACCCGGAGAAGCCCGCCTATCCGGAGAGGCCCGCTTACCCGGAGAGGCCCGCCTATCCGGAGAAGCCGGAGAAGCCTGCTTACCCGGAGAGGCCCACCCTCCCGGAGAAGCCTGCTTACCCGGAGAAGCCGACCCTCCCGGAGAAGCCTGCTTACCCGGAGAAGCCGACCCTCCCGGAGAAGCCTGCCTACCCGGAGAGGCCCACCCTCCCGGAGAAGCCTGCCTACCCGGAGAAGCCGGAGAAGCCTGCCTACCCGGAGAGGCCCACCTACCCGGAGAAGCCTGCCTACCCGGAGAAGCCGGAGAAGCCCGCCTACCCCGAGAAGCCTGCCTACCCGGAGAGGCCCACCTACCCGGAGAAGCCCGCCTACCCGGAGAAGCCGGAGAAGCCCGCTTACCCGGAGAAGCCCGCCTATCCGGAGAGGCCCGCCTACCCCGAGAAGCCCGCCTACCCGGAGAAGCCGGAGAAGCCCGCCTACCCGGAGAAGCCCGCCTACCCGGAGAAGCCGGAGAAGCCCGCCTACCCGGAGAAGCCCGACTACCCGGAGAAGCCGTCGAAACCGAACTATCCGCACCACGAGAAGCAGGAGCACGGGCACGGCGACTAGCGGTCGCGAACACCGGTGACAACGACAAGGGGAAGCCGATCCTGGGTGGTGCGGCCGCCGTCGTGAAACCCTTCGGAGGTTCCCCGGGCGGGCCCTGACGGGCCCTTAGGGGACGTAACAGGCCGGTGGTGTGCCGGGCCCGGACACTCGGGCCCGGCACACCACGTGCCGGGACCAGCTACGTTCGATGACGTGGCTGGATCTGGATTCAGAATCGGACGCGGGGACCGGGACGACTCTCCTGGGCCGGCGTACCGAGGTACGCGGCGCGCGGCTGCTTCGCGAGGAGGTTGTCCGTCCACAGCGGACGATAAAAGGCAAAGGCAAGGAGGTTTCCCACTCCTTGCCACTCTCAACTTATAGCGCACCGGGGGGCTTGCGGCAAGGCCCCGGTGGTGCCGCAGAATCTCCGGCCGAGGCCGGAATCTGCGGAACTGGGAGTCGCGAAGTGCGTGTGTTGTTGTCGACCTATGGGTCGCGCGGGGACGTCGAACCGCTGGTGGGACTCGCGGTGGAGCTGCGGGCACTCGGCGCGGAGGTGCGAGTGTGCGCGCCGCCGGACGAGGACTTCGCGCAGCTGTTGGCCGGTGTCGGCGTGCCGATGGTGCCGGTCGGCCCGTCGGCGCGCGCGCTGACGACTGCCACGCCGCCGCCGTCGTCGGCGTGCCTCCCCCGGCGCGCGGCCGACTTGATCGCCGGCCAGTTCGACGCGGTCACCGCGGCGGCCGAGGGATGTGACGCTCTGGTGGCGACGGGCGCGATCCCGGCCGCGGCCGGCGCGCGGTCGGTCGCCGAGAAACCGGGCATCCCCTCCGTGTCCGTGACCTTCCAGCAGCTCACTCTGCCGTCGCCACACCACTCGCCGTTGGCGTATCCGGGGCGGCCGTTCCCGCCGGAGGAGAGCGACAACCGGGTGTTATGGGACCTGGACGCCCAGAGCATCAATGCGCTGTTCGGTGAGGCGCTCAACACCAACCGGGCGTCGATCGGTCTGCCCCCGGTGGACAACGTCCGGGACTACGTCATCGGCGACCAGCCGTGGCTGGCGACGGGTCCCGATCCTGGATCCGTCGCGGGGAACGCCGGACCTCGACGTCGTACAGACCGGATCGTGGGTCCTGCCGGACGTTCGCCCACTCCCGGCGGAGTTGGTGGCGTTCCTGGACGCCGGCACACCACCGGTGTACGTGGGCTTCGGCAGTATGCCCATGCGCGCGTCGACGGACGCCGCCCAGGTGGCCATCGAGGCGATCCGGGCGCAGGGCCGCCGCGCACTCGTCTCCCAGGGCTGGGCGGACCTGGCACTGATGGCCGCGCTCAAGAGGACCTGACCCCCGAGACCCGTGCACGAGCGAGGGCCGTGGCGGGCACGATCCACACCGGCGGGGCGGCGGTGGCCGCGAAGCTGCTGCTCGACACGGTCAGCCGCGAAACGCCGCCCGTGTCCGCGTGAACCACGCTGATTCATCGAGCCAGGACCCAGCACTCGAGAACCCGCAAACCCTGGCGACCTGAACCGACAACGGCCACGGGGCCACGTCAGGCGGAGCGTTGCTCGCCATGGCCCACCAGGTTCGTGATGTCAGGCGGAGCGTTGCTCGCCATGGCCCACCAGGTCCGCCACGCCAGTCCAGACGCCTTGCCGCGCACAACGGTCGCGAGCGACCTCAGATCGGAGCCGATTACGTGAAACCGCTGACCACCAGCGTGTTTGACCTTCCCGACCATCTTTCCCCCAAGGCCGCCCCGAGCCTGATCGCCGACGACGAGCAGCACTTCGCCGCCCTCGCGGAGAGCCTTGAGCAGGCGATCGCCGAACTGTCCGACCGCCTCGACGCCGAGCGCAGGGCGCCCGGCGGCATTGGCCGGCAGGCGATGGACCGGGACACGGAGATCCACCGGCTGACCGTTCGGCTGCGCGCACTGCGTCGCTTCGGTTTGGACCTGTGCCTCGGACACATGGTCAGCGCGGACAGCCCCGAACCGGTGTATGTCGGACGACTTGGCCTTACGGACAGCGCGGGTCGTCGGCTGCTGCTCGACTGGCGCTCTCCCGCCGCTGAGCCGTTCTTCGGAGCCACCCACGCCAACCCGATGGGTCTGGCGAGCCGCCGTAGGTATCGGTGGACCCGCGGCCGGATCAGCGACTACTGGGACGAGGTGTTCACCTCGGACGGGTTTGTCGGGCACGCCGCGCTCGACGACCAGTCCGCCTTCATCGCCAGCCTGGGCAGCAACCGGTCGGCACGGATGCGAGACGTTCTCGGCACCATCCAGGCCGACCAGGACGCCATCATCCGCGCGGGATCCCGCGGCGCTCTCGTCGTCGACGGCGGTCCGGGTACGGGGAAGACCGTCGTCGCTCTGCACCGCTCCGCCTACCTCCTCTACTCCGACCCTCGCCTGGGTCACCGGCGGGGCGGGGTGCTGTTCGTCGGACCGCACCGGCCCTACCTGGCCTACGTCGCCGACGTCCTCCCCAGCCTCGGAGAAGAGGGCGTGCAGACCTGCACCCTGCGGGACCTCGTCGCCGAGGGAGCCGCAGCAGCGGTAGAGGCAGACCCGGACGTGGCCGTCCTGAAGTCGTCCGCGAACCTGGTGAAGGCGATCGAGAAGGCCGTCAGGTTCTATGAGGAGCCGCCCACCAAGGGGATGACGGTCACGACCCACTGGTCCGACATCTGGCTGAGCGCCGACGACTGGGCCGCGGCATTCGAAGCGGCAGACCCCGGTACTCCGCACAACGAGGCGCGCGACCAGGTCTGGGACGAGCTGATCACGATCCTGGTGGACAAGCACGACGGCGTCGTCTCGGACGACCTGCTGCGCAAGTCGCTGCGGCGGGACCAGGAGCTGCTCACGGCCTTCAACCGCGCGTGGCCGCTGCTCGAAGCGGCTGACCTCGTCGGAGACCTGTGGTCGGTACCCGCGTACCTGCGGATGTGCGCTCCCTGGCTCAGCCCCGATGACGTTCACAAGCTCCAGCGCGCGGACGCCCAGGCCTGGACGGTGTCCGACCTGCCGCTCCTGGACGCGGCTCGGCAGCGGCTCGGCGACCCGGAGGCGTCACGGCGCAGGCGTCGGAACGAGGCCGCTGTCTCCGCCGAACGTGCGCGCAGGGCCGACGCCATCGACAGCCTGCTGCAGAACGTCGTGATCGATGAGAGTGAAGGCGCGGTGGGGATGCTGCACGGACGGGACCTGCAGGACACCCTGGTCGACGAGAGCGCACTGCCCAGCGTCGAACCGGACCTGCTCGCCGGCCCGTTCGCGCACATCGTCGTGGACGAAGCGCAGGAACTGACCGACGCGGAGTGGCAGATGTTGCTGCTCCGTTGCCCGTCCCGGAGCTTCACCATCGTCGGGGATCGTGCTCAGGCCAGGCACGGGTTCACGGAGTCGTGGCAGGAACGGCTCGAGCGGATCGGGCTCGACCGGATCGACCTGGCCTCCCTGAGCATCAACTACCGGACGCCGGAAGAAGTCATGGCGGAAGCCGAGCCGGTCATCCGGGCCGTGCTCCCGGACGCCAACGTGCCGACCTCCATCCGCAGCAGCGGCGTCCCCGTCGCCCACGGATCCGCTTCGGATCTGAGCTCGATCCTCGACACCTGGCTCTCCGCACACACCGACGGTATCGCCTGCGTCATCGGTGATCCCACACTCCAGGCGACGTCTCGCGTCCGGTCGCTGACCCCGGAGCTGTCGAAGGGGCTCGAATTCGACCTGGTCGTCCTCGTCGACCCGGAGGCGTTCGGCAAGGGCATCGAAGGAGCGGTCGACCGCTACGTCGCGATGACCCGGGCGACCCAGCAACTCGTCATCCTCACGAGCTCCTGACGTCGGCCGGACGTACGCAGTCACCCGGCCGAGTCGACGGCGTCACTGCAGGCCGGGGAACCACCGGTGTCCATGGCCTTCGGCAGCATGCCCATACGCACCTCGCAGGACGTCGCCCAGGCGGTCATCGGGGCGGCCCGCGACGCCATCACTCGCGCGGCCCGCCCCTCTGTACGTCCCTGGAAGGGAGGCGCAGTGTTCAGGGGCGCAGCGGGTTGCACAACAAGGCCGCGGGGCCCGGTGTGCTGCCCAGGCGGGTGGTGAAGGCGATACCGGCGGCGTACTCGTCGGCGGTGCATTGGCCCTTGTAGTGGCCCTGGGCGAAGTCGCCGCCGGAGCCGTCGGTGGGTCGGCTGTCGGACCGGTCGAACCAGACGGTTCGTCCGGTGCTGCCCAGGCGCGTGGTGGCGGGCGCGCACAGGGCCGCCGACACACGGTCACCACGGCGGCTGTAGCCGATGAGGAACTGCCCGGCGGGGCACTGGAGTTTGGTGTAGCCACCGGCCCAGTCGCCGCCCGCGGGGACGTAGCGTTCGTCGCTGACGACTGTCTGGGCGTTGCCTGCGGCGCGCAGGTCGCCGACGTTCGTGTCGGTGCACAGGCCACGGCCGCCGGTGTGGCTGAGGCCGATCAGCCGGAGTCCGTCGGGGCAGGCGGCCTTGTACGCCCCCGGATCCCAGTCGCCGCCTGCCCGAACCCGCAGAGACTGGACGTAGTCGCCGTGGTCTGTGGTGAGCATGCGCCAGACGGGTGTCGGCGTGATGGCCCCGGCGCGTGAGGGAGCGGTCATGAGGTGATTCCAGGCGGCGCCGCGCCAGTCGCCTCCGTCGAGGATGCCGTAGCGTCGCCCGGCGCTGTCGTACCGCAGCAGGGCCCAGTCGTCGTGGCCTTCCCAGCCGACCAGGGGCCAGTAGGCGAAGTCGGCGTCATGGTCGGCGAAGTAGTCGGTGATGTCGGTGAACCAGCCGCGGGCGGCGGTGCCCGGCTCACCGGCCCCGATGCCGAACTCGCTGATCCACACGGGTGCGGTGTAGTGCTGTCCCTCCGAGGTGACGAAGAAAGCCTGGTCGGCGAGGACTTGGTACAGTTGGTCGCGGGACAGGTCCTGGTAGCGGGGATCGTGGGTCTCGCCGACTCCGGTGGCGCCACTGTGCCGGGGACCGGTGTAGCCGTAGAAGTGGGCCGAATAGACCAGCTTGTGAGCGTCCACGAGGGTGTGCGAAAGCGTACGCACAGGCGTCAGGGTGGGGCGGTCGTGCGGCAGCCCGTCGACGGGCACGCCGGTCCAGTTGATGCCTTCCACGACAATGAGAAGATCGGGGTTGCCCTCGGTGAGGATGCGGTCGGCGGCGAGTTGAGCCGCGGCGTACCAGTCGTGGCCGTCGCCCATGCCCCAGTTGGGGTCGTCCAGTACGTCACGGCGTACTTCGTTGTAGAGATCCGCGCCCACGACAAGGGGGTTGGCGGCGTAACGGCGGGCCATGGAGACCCAGTCGTCGGCCCACTGCTGGGTGGACTGGCTGCTGTTCCACCGTTCGTTGCCGTCGATTCCGCAGCACCAACGGGAGGTGTTGGTGTGGTTGTTGAGGATGACGGCGAACCCGTCCTGGGTGAGAGCGGTCACCACGGCGTCGTAGATCTGAAGGGGTGTCTTGTCGCGCAACCGCGGATTGGCCGCGACGGCGGCGTCCGGCACGGCAGCGGTCGAGTGGATCATCTCGTTGGAAAACGGCAGCCGGATGCTGTTGATGCCGAGTTCGTGGAAGTCGGTGAGCAACTCGGGCAGCGGGGCGCGGTCCAGGCCGAGGGGTATGCCGTACGAGTTCTGGCCGGCGTGGTGGTTGGCGGGATCGGCGGTGCTGCCGCTCCCCGTCCACGAGCCCTGGGCGCCGTCCCAGTTGGCCGACTTCAGGCGGAACCGGTACCCCTGGGCGTCGACGATGTACCGGCCGCGGGTGGACAACGGCGGCTGCCAGGTATCGGCCGCCGGGGAAGAGGTCTCTGCGACAGCCTTCGAGGCGACAGGCTCCGAGGCGACAGGCTCCGAGGCGACGGGCTCCGAGGCGACGGGCTCCGGCGTGGCGGTGACCGTGGTCGCCGCGGTCGCCGACGTGGTCAGCAGCGCGAGAACCGCCGCTGGTGCTGTCAGGTACTGGACAAGTCTGATGGTCGGCATCCTGTCCTCTGTGGGCGCTCGGTGGGGAAAAGACGATCGGCGGCTGTCACCCTACGAAGGAACTCCCGCCAGGTCGACGTCAGTTGTCGCCACCATGCTCCTCAGCTGCGCGCGGGGCGGGCCTGCGCCGCCGACTTCCGGTGAGGCGTACAACCTTCCGGTCACACGTACAACCTCAATGGTCTCGGTCTGCCGTCCCGCCGGCATCGGTGGCGGTCGCCCTCCCGCGCGACCGACGATCGAAACGGGGGAGGCGCGAGGGTGCACCCGCCATCCGCAGGGTTGGCGGTCGTCCTGCGGGTTGGTTCGCGGGCGGTTTGCCTCTTCAGGGGGACGTCGCGTGGGTGGCCGTTCCGACCGGCAGGCGACCGGCAGGCGATCGGCGGCCTGAAGGGTGACGATAGGACCAATGGCTGATATCGGGAGGTACGGATGGCGGGCGGCGGGCTGATGCGTGGCTGTGATGTGAGTGTCCCCGGTGGCGGCGGTGCTGTGTCGTGACGGCCGCACCCAGGAGTCCCGGCGCCCACCGGCAGTCTGATCTCGTCGACCAGACGGTGGTGTTGATCGGTGGAAGTGCGGGTATCGGGCTGGAGACTGCTCGTCAGGTGGGTGCGGGTGGTGGTCGGGTGATTCTGGTCGGCCGCAATCCGGAGCGTCTGCGGCAGGCTGCGCAGGAGCTCGACCCTGTTGGCACAGCGGTGTTCGACGCGGCCGACACCGATCGTCTGAGGCAGTTCTTCGAGGATCTGCCCGGCCCGGTCGACCACGTGCTGGTCACCGCGGGTGGTCCCTTCTACATGCCTTTGGCAGACATGGACCTTGCCGTCGCCCGCCGTCACTTCAGCGAGCGCCTGGCCACGATGCTCGGGGTCGGCCTCTACAGCCGTGACAAGGTCCGGGCGGGTGGCACGCTGCTGTTCATCGGCGGTACGGGCGGTCGGCGCCCGGGCGTCGGCATGGCTGTCTTGTCCGCCCTTACCGCGGCGCTGCCCGCGCTCACGGCGAACCTGGCGCTCGAGCTGGCACCGGTCCGGGTGAATCTCCTCGCTGCCGGGTTCGTCGATACGCCGCTGTCGGCCTCGCTCCTGGGTGATCAGCTTGAGGCGCGTCGTGAGGAACTGCGCGCGACGCTTCCGATCCGGCGGGTCGTCGGCCCGGCCGACGTTGCTGCCCTGGCGGTGCACATCATGTGCAATGACGCGCTCACCGGCGGTACGTACGACATTGACGGCGGCCAGCAGCTCATCGCGCACTGACCGCCCCGGCGGCGTCTCAGTCTGTCGTTTTTCCACGGAGAGGACGCTGTGGCGCCAGCCGCCGGGCGTCCACGGTGAGTTCGAGCAGTTCGCCGAGGGCTTCGCCTACCTCGAACATGGCCACGCCAGGGGCAAGGTCGTCGTCCAGATGTGAGGGCGCACTCCACCGTACGGATGCCGGACCTGTCCGGGCTCCTATCGGGCGAATTCAGGCGAGGACTGTGGTGGTCGGCTCGGCCGGCCGGTCCGGCAGCTCCCAGAGTGAGGAAGGGCGAAAATCGCACCATGTGCCGTCGAAGGGGAAGCGGCCGGCCTCGGCAAGCCCGATGACCTCCTTCCCCTCGGCGCGGATCGCTGCTGCCTCGTCGGCCGTCCAATATGCGGGGTGACCAATCTTGGCCTCGAACGACTCCTCGTCCTTCCACTGCCATGTCCGGTCGGGCGCCACCGTGAGGTCCAGTTCGAGGTCGATCACGTCGATGCCTTCGCCGTGGCGGATGCGGCGCTCGAAGTTGACGTACCAACCCTGAAAGCGCATATCGGCAGAGAACAGCCACCACACCGCGTGCGACGCGCCGTCCGGCTGGTAGATGAGGGCACTGCCCCGACGCCAGGCATCCGACCGCACCGGATACCCGCCCTCGGGTCGATCCTGTGGTGGGACGTTCCGAAGATGGACATCACCGGGCAGCTCGGCCTCCCAGACCGGAGAGCCCCCACGTGCCGAGGGGCCGGCTTGAGGGTAGAAGTCTTAGCCTGTGTGAGAGGGAGCAGATCTGATCAGATCGGATCAGATAAGCGCCGGGTGGCCCGTCAGTTGGGGATACAACGCCTCCGGACCCTGGGCCAGCGCTGCCTGGACCCTTTTGCTCGCGTCGTCGGCGAGTACTTCGTGCAGCCCGGCCTCGACACCGTCGAGAGTCGCGCGGGCTACGGCGGCGGGATCGGCCTTGGGAGCGGTCACGCTCGCGGCCATGTCCGTCTCCATGTAGCTGACGTGCAGTGCGGTGACCGGTGTGCCCTGTTCGGCGAGTGCCAGCCGCAGGGCGTTGGTGACCGACCACTCGGCGGACTTGGCCGCGGCGTATCCGGAGCTCGCCGGGATCGAAACCCAGGACAGCACGGACAGGACATTGACGATCGCGCCGCCGGCGTTGCGCCCGAGGACGGGGGCGAAGGCCCTGCTCATGGCGAGGGTGCCGATTACGTGAGTCTCGAACTCCATCCGGAACGCGTCCAGGTCAGCCGCGAGCACGTCGGCCCGCGTCGTCGAACCGGCGTTGTTGATGAGGAGGGTCACGTCCTGGGCCTGGTCGGCTGCCGCGCGCACGGACTCGTGGTCGGTGATGTCCACGGCGACCGGGATCGCGTCCGGCACGGTGACCTTTGCGGGGTCGCGGGATCCGGCATAGACCTTCGCCGCTCCAGCGTCGAAGAGCGCCCGCACGAAATGCTCACCGAGCCCGCGGTTGGCTCCGGTGACGAACGCGACAGACCCGTGGATCTTCAAGGGAGCGCCTCTCCGGCGACGGGTTGCTGGGCCCAAGAGGGGCGGTCACGCCGCGGTTGTGGTCACGAACGTGAGCGCGGCGCCGCCCCATACGAACGTATAGCGCTCGGGTCCCGGTCACCACCCGAACCGCACCCGCCCCACTGGTCCGGGCAGGGTTCCACCGCCTTGATCGGCTGTCTCGCCCAGCACTCAGGGCAGCTTCATACGGGACACGGCCGCGCGCGACTCGGTGGCGCTCACCGCGATTGCTACCACCCTGCTACCTTGTCAGGATGACGTCCACGAAGAAGCAGACGCAGGTCCGGCTGGAGCCCGAGGTGCTCGCCGCAGGCAAGGACGCCGCGGCTGCTCGGGGGCTCGATTTCAACCGGTACGTCGAGCGCCTCATCATCGAGGACACCACCGGCGCCCGCGCCGCCGGCATGGCCGCCGCGCAGCGCCTCATCGACCAGCATGGCGCCTTCCTCGACGACCTGGAAGAACAGTTGGACGCGCCGTACACGCGGCCGCAGCCCGGCGCCGCCGCGTGATCCTGCACATCGACGAGGCCTGGATCCTCGAGGCCGCGGAGCGGGCCGGCCGCCGTGATCCGCGCGTCGACGACTACGGGGTGCCCGTCGCCGCCGTCGCCCGCCACCGCGGCGAACTCCTCGACCACCCCGTCTACGACGGCCCCTACGCCCGGGCCGCCGCCCTGGTACACACCCTGGGCCGCTGCCGCTGGCTGGAGCGCTCCAACCTCACCGTCGCCTGCGCGGTCGCCGTGATGTACCTGGAAGCCAGCAGCATCCCCGTCAACCCCACCCGCGAGCAACTCACCGCTCTCGCCCATGAACTGAACAACCCGCGCTCCACGGTCGCCCGGATAGCCGCCTTCCTGCGGACCTGGAAGCCCTGATCGCCGGGGCGGTCGGCTGTCCCACAGTGTGGCAGCCCACCGCGACCGGCCGCGCCGTCGCCGGACTGGCATCCAGACCCGGGCTGCCTCGAAGCCCCGAGGGGGCGGAGGCTGTCGCTGCCGCCGCTCTCGTCGCGGCACAGTGCCCGGGCGGCGAGCCGGTCGGTGCAAGTCACAGGCCGGACGAAGGCCTTCCGCTTCCGACCTTCGCCGACGATCTTCGGACGCTTGCTGCCGAGGTGCTCGGCCGGGTGGTCGCCGAGGCGTCGGAGCTCGCCAAGCTCTGGGACGAGACACCGGATGGTCCGAAGTGGCGGCAGAGCATCAGCCGCATTTGCGCCGTCCTCGCACTCGAGCCCGAGCATCAGGGAGACCCGCTGTCCGATCTGGAGCCGGACAACTCGGCTGCCGCGGGCCTCGGCGCCGTACGGCGCTGACCACGGGGAAGCGGATGGATTCCCGCTGCGAGAGGGGGCCGGCCAGTCCGGGGTGCCCCTGGAGCTGCCGACTGTTCCCGGGCGACCGTGGAGCTATTGCGGATAAAGGAGGACAATTGGGGATCTGACGAGAACGAGAGGTCTCGCGATGGCGAAAACACCGAAGCAGCCCCCGCACGGGGAAGGACCGCGCAAATCCAGGGGAGAGCGTGACATGCGGTGGGGCCCGTCTGTGAACGAGGAATCGCAGCAGCCGAACCCCAGCGCCCACCGGTCCTTCCACCCCGACAAATATGCCCCTGGGCCCGATGAGCCCCGCAAGGCGCCCAGCAAGAAGGAGAAAGAGGCATCGGGGGTCGGCACGCCCTCGGACAGCTTGACCACGAGCGGCGAAGACCGGGGAAAGAAGTCCGAAGGCATGCATGACACCGGCCGTCGCGGAAAGTCCCGGCGCCCCAGCGGCGAGAAGGACGCCTCCGCCTTCACCGGCGTCAAACCCGAAGATTCATCCGGCGGAGACGGAAGCCGTTGAATCACCTGATGTGATCGACCGCGGCCAACTGTCTGTCAACGCTGCCATCGGTGCCGTCGGTGCGTACCGGTGGCAGCGGCGAGAGATGAGGACGGTGCGGCGTGTCACCAGAGCACAGCCCCCGGTGACACAGCCCCGGTGACACAGCCCCTGGGTGAGGCAGCTTCCCAGTGAGACACCTTCCCGGTGAGACAGCCCCCGGGGGACACAGCCCCCCCGTGACACAGTCACCTCTGGTGACCGGGACCCACCAGCGAGCCTCTGAAGTCGAGGTTGCGAGATTGAGCGCCGTTGCGAGATTAGCGCCCGGTCGGGCCGGCTCAGGTCCTGCGACCGGCCGCGTGGGTCCCGACCGATGCCAGCTTGACTCGGCAGATCAACGGTTCGGCGTGAGCACCGGTGCGGCGGCCGCAGGTCCCGGGGCGATCCCGCGGCGCCCCGGGATGGCCAGTGCCGCCACCGCTCCGGCCAGCGACAGAGCGCCGCTGACCGCGATCGACACGGCGAACCCGTCGGCGAAGGCGGCTGGCCCCTCGTAGCTCCCGGCCTTGCTGAACACCAGGGCCAGCACCGCGACTCCGAACACCCCGCCGAGTTGGCGGCCGGTGTTGAACACCCCGGAGGCCTTGCCGATCTGCTCGGGGGTGACCGCGTTGAGGACGGCGGTCTGGGTGGCGGGCATCGCCATGCTCACGCCGGCCCCGGCGATGAGCATCGGAGCGATCATCTCTCCATACGGCACGGACGGTGTGGCGACGAGCGCGAGCCATCCCATCCCGGCCGCCTGGAGGGCGAGCCCGAGTGCGGCCGGCGCCCGCGCGCCGATCCGGTTCGTCAGCCGGCCCGCCAACGGTGCCACCACCGTCACGGAAGCGGTCCAGGCCAGCAGGTGCAAGCCGGCGGCCAGTGGAGTGTCGCCGCGCCCTGTCTGGAAGTACTGGGCAGCGAAGAACAAGGACCCGTAGAGCGAGGCGTAGAGGAACACCCCGGCGGTGTTGCCCGCCGCGAAGCCGGGGAGCCGGAACAGCCCCAGCGGCACCATCGGCCGCTGGGCGACTCGCTGCCAGGCCACGAAGGCCGCTCCGCAGAACGCGCCCGCGATCAGCGCCCCGACCACCTCGGCGCTGCCCCACCCGGCAGCGTGCGAGCGGACCAGCCCCCACACCAGCCCGAGCGCGGCACCGGTGACCAGTACCAGGCCGCCGGCGTCCACGGAGCCTGAACCGCCGCGGCTTTCCGGCACCCGGCGCAGCACCAGCGGGATGACGGCCAGACCGATCGGCAGGTTGAGCCAGAAGATCCACTGCCAGGCGAGTCCCTGGGTGACGGCGCCCCCCACGACCGGGCCGGCGACCACCGCGAGCCCGGTCAGCCCGGAGAAGAGCCCCAACGCTCTCGGCCGTTCCGGCGGCGGATAGACGGCGCTGAGCAGCGCCATCGCCAGCGGCATCACCAGTGCCGCACCGGCGCCCTGCACCGCCCGTGCCGCGATCAGCCAGCCGACGCCCGGTGCGAGCGCGCAGGCCGCCGAGGCCGCGGTGAACAGCGTCAGCCCGGTCGTGAAGACCAGCCGCCGCCCGAACCGGTCGCCCAGCACGGCACCGGTCATCAGCAGGACGGCGAAGCTCAGGCTGTAGGCGTTCACCGTCCATTCGAGTTCTTCGATCGAGGTGCCGAGATCCAGCCGGATCCGACTCAGTGCCGTAGTCACCACGGTGGCGTCGAGCGCCACCATCACCGAGGCCGCGGAGGCGAGCCCCAGAACCCATTTTCTGTCCATGTGAGTACCGACCGGCGGCGCTGCTCAATTGGCCGGGCCGGCCCCGATGAATTCCGGCGGCCTGGCGTGTCTGTACAAGAAAGGGAGGAACACAGGGTGACCGTGATCGAGCAGCCGCATGACGAGTTCGTACGCCTGACCGGGCCGTTCCGGCGAGAACTGCTGACCCACTGCTATCGGATGCTGGGGTCGGTGCAGGACGCGGAGGACCTCGTGCAGGAAACCTATCTGCGCGCCTGGCGGTCGTACGCCGACTTCCAGGGCCGCGCCTCGTTGCGTACCTGGCTCTACCGGATCGCCACCAACGCCTGCCTCAACGCGCTGCGGCACGGAAGCCGCCGAGTACTGCCCGCCGGGCTGGGCGGACCGGCCACCGACCCGATCACGCTGGCCCAGCGTGATCCGGACATCCCGTGGCTGGAGCCGATCCCCGACGAACAGGCCGACCCGGCGGCCATCGTGGCCGGACGGGCCGGACTGCGGCTGGCCCTCATCGCCGCCCTGCAGCACCTGCCCGCACGGCAGCGGACCGTGCTCATACTGCGGGACGTGCTGGCCTGGTCGGCGGAGGAGGCCGCCGACGTGCTCGGTGTCACCCCGGCCGCGGTGCACAGCACACTGCAGCGTGCCCGAGCCCACCTCGACCGGCTGGAACCGGCCATCGAGGAGATCGCCGAACCTGCCGAGCAGGAGCAACGCGACCTGCTCGACCGGTACGCCGACGCCTTCCAGCGGGCCGACATCGCCGCGCTGACCAGGCTCCTGACCGAGGACGCGGTCTGGCAGATGCCGCCGAACCCGTCGTGGTTCGCCGGCCGCGACAGCGTCATCGGGCTGCTGACCGCAAGACTGCGCGACAAGGGCACCCGGCTGGTTCCCCTCCGCGCCAACGGGCAGCCGGGCTTCGCCATGTACCACGACGGCGACGCCTTCGCGGTGCAGGTCATCACATGGCGCGGCCCGGCCGTCGCCGCTGTCACCGCCTTCCACGACCCCTCCCTCGTACGGCGGTTCGGGCTGCCTCTCCGTATCTGAAGCCTGACTCCCCGGACCGCAGACGTCTCATCGAGGACCAGCGGTGGTGGCCTCAGGACTCGGAGGGTGAGGACGGATCGCCGTTGACGTGGCGGCCGCGTAGGGCGGCGAATGTCTCAGCCGGCCCGCCCGGGAGAGCGACGTTCACCGACGCGCAGGAGCCCATGGCCGAGAGCGGCACCGGGGCGGCCTTCCTGGCAGGACCCGCCCCGCCCTGTCGGTACAAGGATCAGATGGCCTCAAGTCCCGTGCCCGTCACGGCCAGCAGCCTCTTGTGACGGTGTTCCTGGCCGGAGGCGACCGAGAGGACGGCGCGGGCGACCCCGGCGGAGTCGAGCGGTACCGGGTAGTGCTCCTTGAAGTAGGCCTCCGCCGACTGGCCGGTCCTGGCGCCGTACGCGGCGGCCGCGGCCTCACCGATCGGGGTGCCGACCAGCAACTGGCGCGGGACCAGGGCGACGAACCGAATCCCGAGTTCACGGGCGTCGGCGGCGGACTGAAGGTAGTCGGCCAGGAACATCTGCGTCCGTTTGGCGCCCGCGTACCCGCCCGACAGCGGCGAGCCGCCGAGCCCGGCGCCGCTCGACACGATCACCACGGTCGAGTTGGCGCGCAGCGGCCGTGCCAGCGCGGCGCGGCCGACCTCGAAGGCGATCTTGACGTCCACGTGCCACGGCGCCGAGAACGACTCCCAGTTCTGCTCCTCGATCGGCGCCATCCGCGGGCGCGTACCCGCGGTGACCACCACGAGGTCCGGGTCGGCCTCGTCGAGGAGGGCGGCGACCTGCGCGGGATCCGTGGCGTCCCGCTCGTGACCGGCGGCCAGGACGCGGACTCCGGCGACGGTGAGGGCGTCGGCGGTGGCGCGGCCGACGCCGCTTCCGGCACCGATGACGAGGGCGTGGTGGATGGTCACGATGTTCCTCCGAGACGGGCCGAAGCCGCGGATGTCCTCCGCGCGGGGCCCGGGCTGTCGTACTCGTCGTGGCGGCGCCACCACATACCGGTCTCATTGCGGCCGAGCGGCGCGCGGTCGAGCCACTGCTGCATGCTCCAGAGGCCGTCGATGCCGCGCTCGTACGACGAGTAGGTGTGGTAGACGACACCGTCCTCGCGCGCGAACGCGCTCATGCCCGGTCCCTCTCGCCGATAGGTGTCCCAGTCCGTCCCGACCCTCGACGCGAACTCGCTGAGCTGGACGCCCAGTTCGCCGGGTGGCAACCGGAAGTCCCTGTTCTCGCGGAAGTTGTACGCGACGGCTCCCGACTGCCACTCCTCCTGGGTGTGTGCCACCCCGAAGTCGTAGTTGAAGTCGCTGCCGTACGACGACGCCCAGGGGAAGCCCCAGCCCATCCGCTCCTTGTACGCCTGCAGTTGAGCCAACGGGGCCCGCGACACCGCGCAGAGCGTGACGTCGTGATGCGCGAGGTGGACGACGGAGCCGTCGAAGCCGTCCGCGATCGCCGAACAGGACGGACACCCCGCCTTGTACTCGGGCCCGAACATGAAGTGGTAGATGAGGAGTTGCGAACGCCCGCCGAAGAGAGCCTCCAGGGACGCTGCGCCCGCGTCGGTCTCGAAGCGGTACTGCTTGTCCATGCGGACCCAGGGCAGCTCCTGCCGCCGCCGCGCCAGTTCGTCGCTGTGTCGCGTCAGGGCTTTCTCGGACTCGAGCAGGTCCAGCCTGGCCGCGAGCCACTCTTCACGTGTTCCGGTCTTGTGCTCGGTCATGGTCTCTCCCTTTCCTGCGGTTCATGTAGGACGAGGACGGCGATCACGGACATCCACGTCACGCTCATGACGCCCAGCGCCGGCGGCGTCAGCATCAGCCCGATGCTCGAGCCCACGCAGTACAGTCCGAACGCCCATCCGGAACGGACGCTTTCGCGGCAGCGCCCGCGGAAATGCCGCTTGAGCGGCGTGACCTCGTAGACAGCCGCCGCCATCACCACCGCGCCGGCGGCGAGCGATCCGTGCGGCCGGTACACCGCGTAGACGGCGACGCCGGCGAGGGCCCAGACGGCGAGGTACGACCCGACGAACAGCGGCACGGCGCGCCCCTGACCGCCGCCGGTACGGGCGCGCCGCAACGTTGCCGGCGCCGCGCCCGGCAGCATCATCGCCGCCATCATCGACACCCACAGGGCGAAGAAGGACCCGAACGAAACCAGCCGCCGAAGCGCGGAAGCCGACGCTCGTCCCGCCGTCGGCTGTCGCGCCAACCGAGTTCCGTTGCTCAGGACGTGGCACGGTGCGCCGCCGAGAGGTCCGCCAACTGCAGCTCCAGAGCCTTCGCCACACCACCGCGCCAGCCCTCGGCGAGGGACTCCGACAGCGGGTCGGGGAAGATGTCCTCCTCGTCCTTCTCCACCCCGTCGAAGATGGCCCGCGCCACGGACTCCGCGGAGGCCTTCGGCACATCGATGCCCCGGCTCATGTCGGTGTCCACCGGGCCGGTCAGGACGGCGTGTACGCGCACTCCCCGCTCGGCCAGCAGGGCGCGCAGTGACTGCGTCAGGGAGAACGCGGCCGCCTTCGAGACCGAGTAGGCCGGAATCAGCGGCAAGGGAGCGAGGCCGTTCACCGACAGGTTGTTGACGATCGCTCCCCGCGAACGCAGCAGCAACGGCAGGAACGCCCGCGTCACGTCGTAGGTGCCGAAGAGGTTGACGGCGAGGTGCTGTTCGAGGACGGAACGATCGTTCAGGTCGTCGTAGAGCGCGATGCCGGCATTGTTGACGAGGACATCGAGAGAAGCGACTTCGTCGACGGCTCGTCGCAGCTGCGCCGCGTCGGTCACCTCCAGGGCCAGCGGAGTGACACGCGCGTCCGGGTGGGCCAAAGGCTCGCGCGTCCCGACGTACACCCGCTCCGCACCCCTGCTCAGGGCCTCCTCCACCAACCCCCGGCCGATGCCGCGATTGCCCCCGGTGATCAGAACTGCACTGCCCGTGATGGTTGCCATGGTGACGGTCTCCCTGGTTCCTCATGGAAATGCGGTGTGGAATTGCGGTCGTTCGTTGAGACACGACCGCCCCAGGAAAGTCACCGATGACTTTTCGTCCCGGACGGTGTCCTTATCCGGAGGACGAGTGAAAGAGGCGAGGCGAAAATTCCGTGGTGATCGAATCGACCCTGGCCCGTGCCCGGGCGGGCGACGGCGAAGCGTTCCGTGAGCTCACCGAGCCCTACCGACGCGAGCTCCAGCTGCACTGCTATCGGATCCTCGGATCCGTGCAGGACGCGGAGGACACGGTCCAGGAAACCCTTCTGGCCGCCTGGCGCGGGCTCGGCGGATTCCAGGGACGGGCCTCCGTACGGGCCTGGCTCTACCGCATCGCGACCAACCGCTGCCTGAACGCGCTGCGCGACACGGGCCGCCGGCCGCAGCCGCAGCAGCCGGGCCGCCCTCCGCTCGACGTGCCCGAGCCCACGCGCCGCTCCGAGTCGACCTGGTTCGAGCCCTACCCGGACGCCCTGCTGGACGACCTGCCGGACACGGCCCCGGGACCGGAGGCCCGCTACGAAACGAGGGAGTCGCTGGCTCTGGCCTTCGTGGCCGGACTCCAACGCCTGCCGCCACGCCAGCGCGCGGTACTGGTGCTGCGCGACGTGCTCGGCTTCCGCGCAGCCGAGGTTGCCGACCTGCTCGACAGCAGTGGCGTCTCGGTGAACAGCACCCTGCAGCGGGCGCGTGCGACTCTGGACGGCCAGCTCCCCGAGCGCGACCGCGACCTGGCGCCGCTGCCGCGCTCACCGCGTGAACGCGAGCTCGTCGGGCGGTTCGTGGAGGCGATGGAGAGCTCCGACGTCGACCGGCTCGTCGCGCTGCTGACCGACGACGCATGGCTGACGATGCCGCCCGAGCCCCTCGAGTACCAGGGACACGCGGCGATCAGCCGGTTCTACCGGACCCGCCCTTGGTGGGGCGGTCGGGCGCTCCGGCTGGTCCCCACGCGCGCGAACGGTCAGCCGGCGTTCGGCTGTTACCTCCGCGATCCCCAGAGCCCGATCGCCCACGCGTACGGGCTGGTGGTGCTCGCCCTGGAGGACGACCGGATCTCCGCCATCACCCGCTTCGGCGACAACAGCCTCCTGCCACTGTTCGGGTTGCCCAGAACGCTGCGCATTTAGGACGTGTCCGGGCGAGCCGGAAGGAGGCGGCTCGAGCCGCTTCTGCCGGTCAGCCACCCCCCCCGCTGGACATCTGGCTGGGGGTCGTCCCGCCCCGCTCGAAGGGCGTTCCTGGCAACCCTGAGTGCGCCACCGCCACGAGCGGGCAGCCCAGACCATTCGCCAGGCGCAGTGACAGCCGACTCACGGCCCCGGCTGCGCGACGCGGGTGCCACAGACCGCAGCCGCAGCAGCCGGCCCGCCCCCCCGCTCGACAGCCGACCACCGTACGACCCCGCCGCACAGGTCGAAGATCAAGCTAGGCGGCGTCGAGTTCCCCCAACTCCGTTTCGCTGCGGTTCCTGCGCCTGCAGACCGCCGAGGTGCGCGACGGCGTAGAGGACCGCTACGTCGGCGCGGTCGAGCAGCAACTGCCGGGGCTGCGCCGCGCGGTTGAGCGCTCGGGCGTCGAGAACGGTCAGCGGCGCCCTGCCGCGGCATGCTCGTCGATCGGTCGCCCGTGTATGGAGTACGGGGACTGCTCGGTGCGAAGGCGCTGCGGTCCACGCCGGTCGGCGCCCCACCGCGCCTCGACGGTCTCCGAGGCCGGGGCTTTCGACGAGCCGATCGCCCGTACCTGGCCGATATTCTCTGCCGACCCACTGCGGGAGTTCACGTCGGTGGTGTCGACGAAGTGGGTCCCCGCGTCCAGTGCCCGGTGGATGATCCGGCCGCGGTCGTCGCGTTCTGAGCTGCAGGCCTGTCCGGACATCATGGGGCCCTGGCCCTGGCCCTGGCAGCAAGGGCTGACCCGGATACCGGCCCGACCGGTCCGCCCAAGTCGCGCATCTTCACGGTGACGCCGTGCCCTGTGATTCCGTACAAGCATTTCCGCGCAGGCCCTGAGGTCAGGACCGGGCGGTCGCGGGCAGGCGCGCCGCCCGGTCCTCGTTCACGCCGCCCGCCGCCCGCCGCCCGCCGCCCGCCGCCCGCCGCCCGGCACCGGGGCGGGGCGGGGCGGGGGTCCGACCCGGTCGGGGTCCCTCACCGGTCAGGTGGACGTCTGTCCGTCGAGCGTCTCGCGCAGGATGTCCGCGTGCCCGGCGTGCTGGGCGGTCTCGGCGATGACATGCGCCAGCACCCGGCGCACGCTGCGCACCGCACCCGGCTCGTGCCAGGGCGCCTCCGGCAACGGATGCGTCGCCGACAGGTCGGGTACGGAGGCGATGACCTTCTCGCTCCGCGCGGCGATCTGCTCGTAGCGCTCGAGGATCCCGGCCAGCGTCTCGCCGGGCAGCATCCGGAAGTCGTTCTGGCGGTCGATCGCCCACTGCGGGACCTCGCGTGCGGTGCCGGCCTCGAGGTCGGCCCAGGTGACACCTTCGGGCAGGTCGTAGCGGATCGCCGACGGGCCCTCGACCACGAAGCGCATCCAGCCTTCCTCGGTGGACGCAACGTGTTTGATCAGCCCGCCCAGGCACAGCGCGCTGACCGTCGGGCGCTTGCCGGCCTGCTCGTCGCTGAGCCCGCGCGTCGTGTTGATCAGAGTGGATCGGGCGGTCGCGAGCGCGGCGAGCAGGTCGAGCCGCTCGGCGTCGAGGGTTGAGGGAGGCGTGGTGGCGGTCATGGTGTTCGGGTCCTTCCGGTCGTTCTCGTTGTCCGGCACGGGACAAACAGTCGCAGGAGAAGCGGCCAGGGAGTGTCCGCTTCTCGGGGGAATCTGGAGACATGCCGAAGACCTCATCGCGACTGCTCTCGCTGCTCTCCCTGCTCCAGGCGCGCCGGGACTGGCCGGGGGCGATGCTGGCCGAGCGGCTGGAGATCAGTCCGCGCACCGTGCGCCGCGATGTCGACCGCCTGCGGAAGCTCGGCTACCCCATCGTGGCCTTCAAGGGGCCCGACGGTGGCTACCGGCTCGACGCCGGCACGGAGCTGCCCCCGTTGCTGTTCGACGACGAGCAGGCCATTGCTCTGGCGGTCGCACTCCAGATCGCCACCACCACCGGTGCCGGCATCGAGGAGGCCGCTGCGCGCGCGCTGACCACCGTCCGGCAGGTCATGCCCGCACGGCTGCGGCGCCACATCGACACCCTCCAGGTAACCGCCGTGGAGCGGCCCTCGACCCGGCCGGAACCACAGGTCGACAGCAGCGTGCTCATGGCACTGAGCGTCGTCGTCCACGCCCGCGAAGTGCTGCGCTTCGACTACGCCCCCGCATCCCCACCGGGAGCCGGTCACGACGACCTCGCCGCAACTCCGCCGCGCCGGGTGCAGCCCCATCACCTCGTCACCCGGGGCGGGCGGTGGTACCTGGTGGCCTGGGACCTCGACCGCGACGACTGGCGCACCTTCCGCGTCGACCGGATCACCCCGCGCACCCCCACGGGTCCCCGCTTCACGCCGCGCGAACTGCCCGGAGGGAACGTGGCCGCCTTCGTGACCAGCAGGTTCCATGGCTCCGACGGCTCGGGCGACTGGCCCTGCCGGGGCGAGGTGATCCTCGACCTGCCCGCCGCCGTCGTGTCCCGCCACACCCGCGACGGAGTCGTCGAGGAACTCGGCCCGGATCGCTGCCGACTTGTCCTGGGCTCGTGGTCATGGCCTGGCCTGGCCTGGCCTGGCCGCCGCCATCGGCGGGTTCGACGCCGACATCGCGGTCGTCGGCCCTGCCGAGCTCAAGGACGCCTTCGCCCACCTGGCCCGCCGCTACGCCGACGCCGCGACCGACGCACCCGCCGGCGGGGTCGGCTCGAAGCAGCGCCTGTAAGGGGGATGCACGAGCACCTCCGCCTGGATCAGGGGCGGTGCCCTGCCGGTGGGACGAAGTCGCTGCGAGGTACTCGAGGTACTCCGCGAAAGGGCTTATGGGGCACTTCTCAGGGGCCGCAGTACAGCGGCCCCCGCGCGCAAGAGGGCGGATACGGGTGGTCCCACCCATCGGGTCAAGTCGCGTGGCAGGGCGGGGTCGAGCTCGATGGTCACTCGGATGTATCGGGTGTGCAGCTCAGTGACCTTGGTGTGACGGGGCGCGGCCACGTCGGGTCCGCGCTGCAACGCGGCTCGGTAGGAGTCCTTGCGCTGGTTCACATGCTTTCCTGACGCTTGATGAGCTCGTCCGCGAGGTCCATGTACGCCGAGCCTTTGACCTCGACCGGGCTGCCGAACGACTGGGCATACAGGTCGAGCCGTGGAATATGTGTGGACAGCACGTCGAAGCCCCGCTCGGTGAGAGCCTCGCGGGCATCGGCGTCGGGACCGGTGCGCGTGGCGTCGGGACGATTGGTGCGGTTCAGCAGGACAGCGGCACGGGCCGGCTGGGCACGCAGCGACTGTACGTCGCCCATCTCGCCGCCGATGGGTGCCATGCGGTCCAGCTCGATGGGGGCCGGGGTCACCGGCACGATCCACTCGCTCGCGTACCTCATGATGCTCCGGGCGATGTGGGCGTGGTCCTCCAGCTGCGGGGCGTCGAACACCACGGCCCGCCGGTTGCCCAGGAAGTCGTTCACGCGCCGGTGCACGTCGCCCACCGGAAGGGCGATCACGGGAAACGGGAAGCCACCCGCCAATTCGCTCCAACGCAGTGCGGAGGAAGCGGGGTCACTGTCCACCAGCAGGGGTGGGAGGCCCGACTCGTGAAGTGCGTGAGCCAACCAGACCGCGCTGGTCGTCTTTCCCACTCCGGGTTTCAGGTTCACAAACGCATGGCTCATCAACACAAGAATCAACGCTAATCGTCGCGAGCGGCCGGCTGCCGTCGGCGCGGGGCACACGATCTCATCGTTCACCCCGCGGAGCCGGTGAATCATTCGTGTGGACCAATGCGGAAGCCACCCAGGCCGGGCGGAGCCGGGGGCGGCCGCGGGAACCCTCAAGAGTGCGCGGGCCGCGAACCGAGCGGCCCCGCATGGTTCAGCCCGCTGTCACATGAACGTAGTCACCCGTGGCATTGACCGCCCCGGTGGTGCTCGTTCCGGTGAAGCTCCACCGCCAGTAGCCGTCGGCGACGGCGGTCGTGGTGGTCTTGAGGGTGCCGCCGGTACCGCTGGTCACCGTCTTCACGGTGCTGTAGGTGGTGGTGCCGGCCTTGCGGAACTGGAGCTTCACCGGCTGGCCCTTGTAGCCCGGGTAGCTGCCGTTGTGCCAGTCGGCGCGGCTCAGGGCACCCTTGATGGTGATGACCTCGCCCTTGGCCACCGGTTCCGGAGAGGCGTCGGCGGTGAGCCTGGCGGCACGCTTCATCAGGAAGGCGGCCGCGCTGTCCTTCTGCACGAAGTCCCCGTCCTTGGCGTCCACGGAGGTCCACACGTGCCAGGTACCGGCGTGGGTGTTGGTCAGGCTCGAAACCGGGGTGACCGTGATGCTCGCGGTGCAGACCGAGTCGGTGACGGTTGCGGAGACAGGAGTACAGGTCAGGGGAGCCTCGGACCCGGGTCCGGCGAAGCCGTCGGGGTTGTCGAACGGGCCGTGGTACAGCCACCCGTAGGCGTCGCTGATCCCCGAGTCGTCGCGAGCGGTGATGCGGAGCGTGAACGTCTTCGCCCCGGTGGCGCCCACCACCACCGGCTTGCCGTCGTTGACCGCCACCTCGGTGACCTGGGTGTCCCCTTCGCCCGCGTCCGCGTGGGCGGACGGAACGACGAGAGCGGAGAGGGCCAGTGCGCCCGACAGAGCGGCGACGACAGAACGTATGAGCATGCGTCCTCATAGAGAAGGGTTCAACGCCCGAAACCGGACAGGGACCGAAACAGCTCCCTGAGCATACGGATCCGACAGCCCTCCCCGAGCTCCTTCACAGCGAAAGCGGCAGTGGCGTGTACGACACGACGGAGCCCTTGCACGGGAGGCGACTCCGATGGCCGTTCCGCTGCTTCCTCGGCCGAGTTCAGTCGGTGAGTTCGCTGATGAGCGCGCTGACTTGTGCTGTTTCGTTGAGGAATCCGTCGTGGCCGGAAGGGGACTCGATGACGCGGACTCGATCGGAGCCGGGGATGCCGTTCGCCAACTCGGCTTGCTGGGTCAGGGGGTAGAGGCGGTCGGAGTCGACTCCGGCGACCAGCGTGTCGGCCGTCACGCGGCGCAGGGCTGTCTGGACGCCGCCTCGGCCGCGGCCGATGTCGTGGCTGTTCATCGCCTCGGTCAGTACGACATAGCTGGCGGCGTCGAAGCGGCGTATCAGCTTGGCGGCGTGGTGGTCGAGATAGGACTCCACCTGGAACCGGCCTCCGTGCCAGGGATCCTCGGCGCCTTGCGGGGTGCGGCCGAAGCGGGTCTGGAGTTCTCGTTCGCTGCGGTACGTCACATGGGCCAGCCGCCGGGCGAGGCCGAGGCCGGTGTGCGGGCCGTTGCCCGGGCCCGCGTCGTGGTAGTCGCCGCCGTGCCAGCCCGGGTCCGAACGGATCGCGTGCAGCTGGATGTTGGCGTACGCGATCTGCTCGGCGCCGGCTGCCGCCGGGCAGGCCAGCAAGAGGAGGGAGGCGACGCGCTCCGGGTGTGACACCGCCCATTCGAGAGCGCGCATGCCGCCCATGGAGCCACCGATCACCAGAGCCCAGCGGTCGATGCCCAGCGCGTCCGCCACGTCGGCCTCGGCGGTGACCTGGTCGCGTTGTGTCAGATACGGGAACGAGCCGCCCCAGGTGCGCCCGTCCGGCCGGGTCGACGACGGGCCCGTACTGCCCTGGCAGCCGCCGAGCACGTTGGGCGCGACGACGAACCAGCGGTCGCTGTCCAGTGCCAGGCCGGGGCCGATGAGCCCGTTCCACCAACCGGGCGTGGGATGACCCGGGCCGGCGGCTCCGCTCACGTGGCTGTCCCCGGTCAGCGCGTGCAGGACGAGCACCGCGTTGGAGCGGTCCGGCGCGAGTCGCCCCCAGGTCTCGAACGCGAGCCGCACACCGGGCAGTTCACCGGCCGCCTCCAGCGCCAACGGCTCCTCCTGGACGTGCCATTGGCGTCGTCCCGGCGGGTCTCCCTCCCGCCAGGCCCCGGTGGCCGGCGGGAGGGAGACCGCGGAAGGCGTCAGTGCCGTACTCAGGACGCGGCCTTCGCCGCGCGGAACCCCGCTTCCAGGTCCGCCTTCAGATCGGCGAGGTTCTCGATGCCGACCGAGAGGCGTACCAGGCCGGGGGAGGTGCCGGTGGCCGCCAACTGCTCCTCGTCCAGTTGGCTGTGCGTGGTGGACGCCGGATGGATGATCAGGCTGCGTACGTCGCCGATGTTGGCGAGATGACTGAACAGTTCGACGGTGTCGACGAAGCGCTTGCCGGCCTCGACCCCGTCCCGCAGTTCGAACGCGAGTACCGCTCCGGCACCGCGCGGAAGGTACCGCTGGGCGGCTTCGTACCAGCGATTGGACTCCAGCCCCGGGTAGTGCACGGCGGCGACCTCGTCGCGCTGCTCCAGCCATTCGGCCAGGGCCTGGGCGTTGGCGGAGTGCCGCTCGATGCGCAGGCTCAGTGTCTCCACGCCCTGGAGCAGCAGGAACGCGGAGTGCGGCGAGAGGGCCGGTCCGATGTCACGCAGCAACTGCACGCGCAGCTTGATGGCGAAGGCGCCCGGGCCGAGAGCAGGCCAGTACCGCAGGCCGTGGTAGCTGGGGTCGGGCTCGCTGAAGTCGGGGAACCGGTCGGCGTGGGCGCCGAAGTCGAAGGTGCCACCGTCGACGACGACGCCTCCGATCGTGGTGCCGTGCCCGCCGAGGAACTTGGTCGCCGAGTGGACGACGATGTCGGCTCCGTGCTCGATGGGCCGCAGCAGATAGGGCGTCGGCACCGTGTTGTCCACGATCAGCGGGACGCCGGACTCGTGGGCGACATCCGCGATCGCCCGGACGTCGAGGACATTGTCGCGGGGATTGCCGAGCGTCTCGGCGAACAGAGCCTTGGTGTTGGGCCGCACGGCGGCACGCCAGGCGTCGAGATCATCCGGGTCGTCGACGAAGGACACCTCGATGCCGAACCTGGGCAGCGTGTGCCGGAACAGGTTGTACGTACCGCCGTAGAGCGACGTGCTGGAGACGATGTGGTCGCCGGAGCTCGCCAGCGTCAGGATCGCCAAGGTCTCCGCAGCCTGCCCCGAGGCCAGCGCCACCGCGGCCACGCCGCCCTCGAGCGCGGCGACGCGCTGCTCGAAGACATCCTGCGTGGGGTTGTGGATACGGGTGTAGATGTTCCCCGGCTCGGCCAGCGAGAACAGGTCGGCCGCGTGCTGGGTGTCACGGAAGACGAAGGACGTCGTCTGATAGATCGGCACCGCACGGGCGCCCGTCGTGGGATCCGGCACCGCGCCGGCGTGGATCTGCTTGGTCTCGAACGACCATGCGGAGGTATCAGGCCCGGTGGGCTCTTCTTCGGGGGTGTGACCCGCGGTGACGGAGTCGAGGGGCTGGCTCATGGTTCTCCCTTGTGCGGGGGCGCGCCGAGCATGCGCGAGCGCGCGGAGAGGTGCTGGGATTCCGGCTGTACGTGGGCGAGAGAAGGGCCGGTCAACCGCCGGCCCGCGAGATCAGCGCGAGGCCGGACAGGCGCAGCTCGCGACACGCACGCAGTGGGCGTGGCGACAGGTCACGAGCGAGGTCATGCGGCCAGGGAAACACATCCCCGACAGCGCGCACCAGAGACCTCACGTGAGGTCGGGCATTGTTCACGGAGCCGCAATGATGCGCGCGGACTCATCGGTCCGTTGCCCAAAGGGACGGGGTAACGGACCAGCTCAGCAGGCCCAACTGTCCTGGTGCGGCACGGAAGTTCTCGGTGGCGGCGGCTCGGTCCGATCGCACAACTCAACCGGCAGGGGCGCAGGGTGGCGCGCCCGCGCCGGCTTTGCGTTCCAGCAGCATTCCGGCGTTGCGCGGCGCGTAAGGTGCCCGAATGATCGGGGTACCGGACGCGTTCAAGCGGAGCACCGTGGAGCGCGAAGGAGAGACCGGAGCGGCGTGGCTCGCCGAGTTGCCCAGGCTCGTGGACCAGCTGCTGGAGCGCTGGGAGTGTGTGCCGGACGGCGAGGTCATGCACGGGGGTGTCGGGGTGATCGTCCCGGTGCGAGGGCGGACCGGGGAGGCCTTCGTACTGAAGGTGTGGTTTCCGCATTACGGCAACGTCCATGAGCCGGACGCGTTCGCGGCGTGGGGCGGGCGCGGGGCTGTCCTGCTGCACGAGCGTGACGACGAGCGGTTCGCGATGCTGCTCGAGCGGGCCGGGGCGCCGGCCCTGGCGGAGATCGAGGACGGCGACGGGCCGGCCACGGTCGCAGGGCGGATCAACCGCCGGTTGGCCCTCCCCGCGCCGCCCGGTCTGCCCCGGTTGCGGGAGCAGGCCGACGCCTGGGAGGAGCAGCTGCGCAGGGACGCGGAGGAGCTGACGCACGCGCTGCCGGGTCACGTGGTGGACGGCGCCCTCGCGACCGTCCGCGAGCTGGGCCGCGCCCAGCCGGACATCCTCGTCCACGGCGACCTCCACGCCAGAAACATCCTCCGCGCGGATCGGGAGCCATGGCTCGCCGTCGACCCCAAGGGGTACGCAGGAGACCCCGCCTATGACGGCGGTACGCTGATCAAGTCGCGCGTGGTGAGGCTCGTCGAAGCGGACGACCTGCGCAAGGCTGTCCACCGCACTCTGGACGTCTTCGCCGATGCCGCGGAACTCGATCGCGAACGCGTCCGGCGTTGGGCCCAGCTGCATGCGGTCCAGGCTGCCTTCTCGGGCCGCCGTCGCGGCTTCCGTATGGCCCGCAGCGGACCACGACTGGACTGGCTCACCGCATGCGCGGACCGTTTGGCGGAAGTGCTCACCGAGCGTTCCTGAACAAAGGCGTGAACAGAGATGCAGCCGATGCAGCCGACCTGGCACCAGGTTCTCGAACCCGCGGAAGATCACGTGGAGCAGCTACGAGGCCGGGATCAGCACCGGTTTGATGCTTGCGCCAGTGGTGGTGTCGGCCTCGGCCTGGTTGATCTCGTGCAGGGGGTAGGTGGTGATGAGTCTGTCGAAGGGGAAGCGGCCCTGTTTCCACAGGGCGATGAGGCGTGGGACGAGCAGCTGAGGGACGGCGTCGCCTTCGAGGATGCCCGTGAGGGTGCGTCCGCCGGCCAGCGCGAAGGGGTCCAGGACGAGGTCGCCCTGTTGGATGCCGACGAGCCCGCACATGCCGGTGGGACGGAGACTGTTGACGGCGGTGGTGATGACGGAGGGGACGCCCGTGGTGTCGAGGGAGTACTGTGCGCCGTCGCCGGTCAGGGCGAGGATCTGGGCGGCGATGTCGGCGTCGGAGCCGTTGATGGTGTGCGTGGCGCCGAGTTCGGCGGCGAGGTCGAGGCGGCCCTGGTGCAGGTCTACGGCGATGACCGTGGCGGCCCCGGCGACGCCCGCGGCCATCACGGCGGCGAGTCCGACTCCGCCGGTGCCGAACACGGCGATGCTGGAACCTGGGGTGACAGCGAGCGAGTTGAACACCGAGCCGGCGCCGGTCAGCAGGGAGCAGCCGAGCGGCCCGAGCAGTTCCAGCGGGAGGTCGCGCTCCACCCGGACGACATTGCGGGCCGTCGCGATGGTGTGGGTGGCGAAGCTGGACTGGGCGAACCACCGGGCGGCGACCGGCTTGCCGTCCTGGCCGGTGGCACAGTGGGAGCCGTCGGCGGCCAGTCCGGTGAGGTTGCGCGGGAAGAACTCGGCGCAGTAGGCGGGGTGCGCGGCCCGGCAGTTGGCGCAGGTGCCACAGGAGTCGAAGGAGAGCACCACGGGATCTCCCACCGAGAGCGTGGTGACTCCGGTTCCGACGGCCTCGATGGTCCCGGAGCCTTCGTGGCCGAGGATCACCGGCTTCCCGATCAGCTCGGTGCGCCCGAGCAGGTCGGTGTGGCACAGACCGGTTCCGGCGATCTTGACGAGGACCTCGCCGGGACCGGGGTCGTCGAGCTCGACCTGTTCGATGGTGTACGGCGCGCCCTCGGCGCGGAGCACTGCGGCGTCGGTCCACATGCGGTCAACCCTTCAGCGTGTAGTGGATGGGCAGGCGCTTGAGACCGCCGACGAAGGTGGTGGCTGCCCACTCCGGCCGGCCGGCGAGTTCGACGGACTCCAGCCGTGGCAGCAGTTCGGCGAACAGGGAGCGGGTCTCCATCCGGGCCAGGGCGGCGCCGAGGCAGTAGTGGACACCGAAGCCGAAGGCGAGATGCTTGTTGGGGTCACGGCCGACGTCGAAGCGGAACGGCTCGTCGAAGACGTCCTCGTCGCGGTTGGCGGACGGATACGACAACAGCACCGACTCGCCCTCCCGCACGAGGACTTGACCGACCCGGGCGTCGGCGGTCGCGGTGCGCATGAACTCCTTGACGGGAGTCACCCAGCGGATCATCTCGTCGACGGCGGTCGGCAGCAGGGCGGGGTCGTCGCGCAACCGGCGCAGTTCACCCGGGTGCTGGATGAGCGCGTGCAGGCCGCCGGAAATGGTGGAGCTGGTGGTGTCATGACCGGCGGTGGCGATGATGACGTAGTACGAGAGAGTGTCGATGTCCGACAGGTGCGCACCGTCGACGCGGGCGTTGGCGATCGCCGACGCCAGGTCGTCGGTGGGGGCGGCCCGGCGCGCGTTGGTGAGATCCTGGAAGTAGGTGAAGAAGTCGAGCAGCGTCGCCAGGACGTCGTCGGCCTCGGCGCCGCGCCGCAGTTCGGGGTCGCCCTCGCCGAACAGCTCCTGGGTGAGTTTGAGCATGCGCGGGAAGTCCGATTCGGGCAGCCCCAGCAGCGAGAGGATCACATACAGCGGGTAGTGGACGGCGATCTGCTGGACGAAGTCGCACTCGCCGCCCAACTCGGCCATCCGGTCGACATAGGTGCGGGCCAGCTCGTCCACCCGTTGCTGCATGGCGCGCATCGCCTTGGGCCGGAACCAGTCGGCGCCGATCGCCCGGACCACCCGGTGCTCCGGGTCGTCCATGTGGACGAGCGTGCGCAACGCCGTTCCCTCCGCCTCGCGTTGCCTCTGCCGGGCGTCCATCTCGGCGGGCACCAGCAGCGACCGGGGAGCGTTGTGGAACAGCGTGTGGTTCCGCTCGATCTCCAGGATGTCGGCGTGCCGGGTCACGGCCCAGAACGGCCCGTACCCCTCCGCCTCGACCCGGTGCACGGGGTCCTCCCGGCGCAGCAGAGCCAGCGCCTCGTGGAACCGGGGCTCATCGGCGTACGCGGCCGGTTCGGCGAGGGCGAGCCCCGCCTCCCTCACGGTCATCGTCATGGGGTGACCTCCTGCTCGTTCTTGGCGAACTCATCACGGAGCACGCGTTTGTGGAGCTTTCCTGTGGGGTGGCGCGGCAGTTCGGCGCGGAAGTCGACCGACCGGGGGCACTTGTAGTGGGCCAGGTGGTCGCGGCAGTAGGCGATGAGTTCGGCGGCCAGCTCCGGTCCCGCCTCGTCCATGCACTCCGGCTGTACGACCGCTTTGACCTGCTCACCCATCTCCGGGTCGGGTACGCCGATGACCGCGACGTCGATGACCCTGGGGTGCATGGCCAGGACGTTCTCGGACTCCTGCGGATAGACGTTCACGCCACCGCTGATGATCATGTGGGAGAGCCGGTCGGTGAGGTAGAGGAAGCCGTCCTCGTCCAGGTAGCCCACGTCGCCGAGAGTGGCCCAGCCGCGCCCTTTCGGGTCGCGGGTGGCGGCGGTCTTGGCCGGGTCCCCGTGGTACTCGAACTCGGGTCCGTCGGAGAAGTAGAGAATGCCGACCTCGCCCGGCGGGAGCTCAGCGCCCTCCGCGTCGCAGACATGGGGCCGGCCGACCAGTGTCCGGCCCACCGTGCCCTTGTGGGTGAGCCAGTCGGCGGAGTCGACGTAGGTGAAGCAGGCCGCCTCCGTGCCGGAGTAGTACTCGTGCAGAACCGGCCCCCACCACTCGATCATCCGCTCCTTGACCGGGATCGGGCACGGTGCGGCGGCGTGCACGGCGTACCGCAGGCTCGACAGGTCGTGGCGGGCGCGGGTCTCGGCGGGCAGCTTCAGCATCCGGATGAACATCGTCGGCACCCACTGGCTGTGGGTGACGCGGTACGTCTCGATCGCGGCGAGCGCCTGCTCGGCGTCGAACGACTCCAGCACCACCACCGGCACGCCGAACCGCTGCATCGTCAGGCAGTACCGCAAGGGCGCGGCGTGGTAGAGCGGAGCCGGGGACAGATAGACGGAGTCCTCGGCGGGCGCGAACAGCAGTGACACCAGCTTGGCGAGCGAGTCGGGGGTGCCCATGGGGTCCAGCCGCAGCGCCGGCTTGACACCCTTGGGCCGGCCGGTGGTGCCCGAGGAGTACAGCATGTCCGCGCCCTCCAGCTCGCCCGGCAGGGGAGTGGCGGGAGCGGCTCCGGTCGACTCCTCGTAGGAGACGAAGCCCTCGGCTGCCGCGTCCAGCATGAGGCGCAACCGCACCCGCGGCGTACGAGCGGACAGCTCCACCGCGATCTCGGCCACCGCGGCGGAGGCGACGAAGACCTGCGCCCCGCAGTCGTCGACGATGTAGGCGCACTCGTCGGCCTGCAGTCTCGGACTGACCGCGGTGTAGTACAGGCCGGACCGCTGCGCCGCCCACGCGACGGCCAGGAACTCCCACCGGTTCTCGAGCATGAACGCGATGTGGTCCCCGGGTCGCAGCCCGGCGTCGTACAGCACGTGCGCCAACCGGTTCGCCGCCCGGTCGAGTTCCGCGAAGGTGACCGTCAGCCCCGAACCGGCCATGAACACTGCGGGCTTGTCCGGATGGTCGGCCGCGACCTTCCCGAGATGCATATGAGGCTCCTCGCCTACGGGAGATAAATCGACTTGAGCTGCTGGAAGGCGGTCAGGCCTTCGGGGCCGAGTTCACGGCCCATGCCGCTGGCCTTGACGCCGCCGAAGGGTGAGCCCGGATCAAGTGCGTATCCGTTGACGCCGATCGTGCCGGTCCGGACCCGGCGGGCGACGTCCAGACCACGCTCCGGGTCGGCGGTCCACACGCTGCCGGCCAGTCCGTAGTCGGAGTCATTGGCGATCGCCACCGCCTCGTCGACATCGTCGTAGGCGATCACCGACAGTACGGGGCCGAAGATCTCCTCGCGGGCGATCGTCGCGGAGTTGTCCACGTCGGCGAAGACCGTCGGCTGGACGAACCAGCCGCGGTCCAGGCCCGCGGGCCGCCCGCCTCCGGTGGTGAGCCTGGCGCCCTCGCCGATGCCCTTGGCGATGTAGTCCTCGACCCGGTCGCGTTGCCGCCGGGACACCAGTGGGCCGATCTGGGTGGCGTCGTCCAGCGGGTCGCCGACCTGGAGCGAGGACGCCAGGCCCGTGAGGATGTCGACGACCGAGCCGTAGCGGCTGAGCGGTGCGAGGACCCGGGTGCCGAGGTAGCAGGTCTGACCGTTGTTGAGCAGCGTCGCGGAGAAGAACGCGCTGAGTTGCCCGGCGAGGTCGGCGTCGTCCAGGACGATCGCCGCGGATTTGCCGCCGAGCTCGAGCGTCACCGGTCGCAGCAGCCGCCCGCACTCCTCGGCGATCTTCCGTCCCGTCTCGGTCGACCCGGTGAACGCCACCTTGTCCACTCCTGGGTGCCGGACCAGACTGGCGCCGGCCTCCCGGCCGGCCGGCACGATGTTGACCACACCGGGCGGCAGTTCGGCCTCCGCCACCGCTTCGGCGAGCAGGAAGGCGTCCAGCACCGTCTCCGGCGCGGGCTTGACGACCACGGTGCATCCGGCGGCCAGGGCCGGCGCGAGTTTGAAGAACGTCAGCGTCTGCGGGAAGTTCCACGGCACGATCGCGGCCACCACACCGACGGGTTCGCGGCGGACGACCGTACTGCCGCCGACCAGTGACGCCCGGGTCTCCTCCGCGGGCGCACTGCGGGCCAGCCCGGCGAAGTACGGCACCAGCAGCCGGCCCGACACCGCCTCGCTCATCCGGCCGATGCTGATCGGCATGCCGTTCTGGCCGCTCACCAGCCGGGCGAACTGCTCACCGCGCTTGGCCAACGCCGTCGCGAACCGCTCCAGCGCCTCTCCGCGCCGGTCCGGGCTCCAGCTCGCCCACCCGGACGGATCGTCGAACGCCTCCCGCGCCGCGGCCACCGCGCGGTCGATGTCGCCCTCCCCGGCTTCCGGCACGCTGCCCAGGGGCTCTTCGGTACTGGCCGAGTACACCTCGATGCGGCGGGTGCCGATCGGCAACTGCCATCGCCCGCCGATGAACAGCGAGTCATGCGTGTGCTTCAAGGTCCACTCCTCACTGATCGCCCAGCCGAGGGAAGGGGGGCGGCGGGGGGATATTTCAGACGATGAACGTCCGATATTGGGAACGCTAGGGACAAGTCCAGATCGGAGCAAGACTCTGCGCACGACACGGTCGGACCGGCCGACGAGCCCCGAACTACCCGACGATCAGGCGGTGTTGAGCGCACAGACCGACGACGCGGCGCTCCTGGCGCGTCCTTGGCACCCCGGGCGAAGACCCCACCCGGTCGCTCCGCACGCGGATCCGGTCGGTCAGCGGCCCCTCATCCGGCGTCACCCGATGGAACCTTCGGCTTCGGTGGACGGGGGATGAGGACTGACCGGCCCGATCCGGGCCGCGGCGAGAACGAAGTCGACGATGCGTTCGGTGTAGACGTCACCGGCCTTGGCGAGGTCGGGCAGCTTGTCGGCGGGCGTCGACAGGACATGGTTGGTGAGGATGCCCGCGACCGCGTCGAGGATGAGGGCGGGTGAGGTCTCCCGGGGGAGTTCGCCGCGGTCAACGGCTCGCAGCACGATGGGCCGGCCGATCCCGGCGCGCCAGCGGGTCACGCGCTCCATCTCGCGGCCGAAGAGATCGGGATAGACCTTGGCCTCGACCTGGGCGCGCAACACCAACAGGCCGTCGTGACCCAGCAGATCGGCGAGGATATGACGTGCCATGGCCACGAGGTCCGAGCGCAGCGATCCTGTCTCCACCAGCTTCGGCATGCGCTCGCGGCGGTCCGCGAGAGCGTCCACGATCAGTTTCTCCTTGCTGCCCCAGCGGTGGTAGAGGGCGGCCTTGCCCACCCGTGCCCGCCGGGCCAGCACATCGAGACTGAACCGGGCCCAGCCGACCTCGGCGTACAGGTCCAGCGTCGCGGCGAAGACCCTTGCCTGGAGGTCGGGGTCCGGTGGACGCCCGCGCCCAGACCCTGCCGAGACATGTGACATGACCGCTATTTTGCCCGGTCCCACGGGTCGCCCGATGTCCAAGGCGGTGGAGCTGGCGGACGTGTTGCCCGCGGAGCTGCGGCCACGCTCGGCGCGGTGGATCTGCTCGAAGTCGTGCTCCGGGTCCAGGCGTTGGATCTCCTCCAGCCGGTGAGCCCGCTTCATCGCTGTCTCCTCTCCGTGGCGCGATCACAGCCGGTGAGATGTGGCCCACAGGGTTCAGTCACGCCGTCGGCGCATGGGCGAGCGACGGCAGAGTGAAGCCGCCCTGAGTGCGCCTGACCGCCACTGGGCCCCTCGCCCAAGGGGCCGCGAAGTTATCGAACGTTCAGTGCTGGAACGTAGTGAGGCTGGAGGGATTGGTCAACCTGCCGGACGGACGTATTTGAGTTCGACGGACGGGCAGGGCCCGTGGGTTGGGCCGTGGGGAATGGCTCGGGCGACGCGAGGCAGGGAACCACGGAGGCTGGACACGGTGAGACCCGGCCTCGTAACTTAACGAATGTTCGACGCTGGTGGGGGCCCCCGGAGATCGGCCGCCGCCACGTCAGTGGCGTCACTTCCTCCAGAGCCGGGAGCCCAGCATGGCCGACGCGGCTCGATCAACCACCACAGTTCTCGGGCTCGAATCCTCGGCGCAGTGCCGATCCGCCGCACCTCGACAACGGGGTCGTCACCCGAAGGACTGGGTGAGGGGCGAACCGGTGCAGATGTACGCCGGAGGCCCGCTCGAAGTTGCCCAGACTTGCCTGAACGCCGCAGCACCTCGCGGAGCTCGGACACGAGGTGGTCGCCGCACAGCCACGCCGACCACGCCCGGCCCGGGGGTTCGTGGCGGCCGACCTTTCCAGCGGCGCGCTCCATGACCGCCGCCCAGGCGAACTGGCCGTTCCTGATCCGCTGGACTGGTCGGAGCAGTTCCTTCAGCTCGCCCCGGCACCCGGTCCCCTCCGTCCGTGTATCTGGCCGGTGAGGCTGGAGCCGCGAAAGCCCAGCCGCCGGCACCGGCCTTCGGTGAAGGCCCGCTGCCGCTCCTGCGACGCAGGCTCTCGGGGGAACGCCGGACGTCGCGTCCGGGGAAAACGGCCTGTGACCTCGGCAGGGGCCCACGCCTTTGAACAAGCCCTGACACGCTCCGCAGGGATAAAAAGCGTTCACTCGAGCGGAATAGACATCATCACCGTCACGCCGTTCCCTTCGGATCCGTGAATCGAAATGTTTCCGCCCACGCTTTCGACTCGCGCGCGTTGAGAAGCGATCCCTATGTGTCCCTGCCGAAGGTTGGAGCGCAGCTGGGCAGTAGGCGCACCGACGCCGTCGTCGCTCACTTCGAGGTGCAGCACTTTCTCGGAAAGTCTCAATGCGACACGTAGGTTTCGCGCTCTCGAGTACTTTATGGCGTTCTCCAAAAATTCTCGAACCGCACTTGTGGCAACTTTTTGGATGCGATCGGGGATTTGCGCATCGTGCCTTGAGAGCTCATCACAGAATTCAAGGTTGAACCCTCCTCTTTGCGCCGAAATGTTTGCGAGGTTTTGAATTGATTCGACCAGGCCAATTTCTTGTGCCACCGTCGGGTGCAAGCCGCGGATGACGGTCCGCAGGTCGGCCACGGCCATCTGTACGTTTCTGTCGACGCGCTCCACTGTGCTGGATCCCTCAGGCATTGATGCGAATTGTTCGCGAATGTCCAAGACGTCGTGACGTGTAGCGAGCAGTATTTGCAGCGGCCCGTCGTGGATGGCTTCTGACATTGCCAGCCTTTCGCGTTCCTCGATGGCGATGTTCTCATCGAGCAGGTGCGCCCTGGTCTCTGCCAGATCTGCTATTGCCAGGACCCGGGACTTATTTATGGCAGAGATGAATACGCATGCCAGGCCCACAACGCCGGAGAGCAGTGCAAAGTGCCTTATTAGCGTCCAGTCGGGGTTGATCGTCGTGAATCCCGCTCCGCACAGCCAAGCGCCAGTTTCTATGATCGACACGAGCAGTGTTGTGCGGGGGTCAATTTGAAATGCTGTGAGAATGGGAAGTAGGAGGTATGCGTAGTCCAAGTAGTCCAATCCGGTGGATGGCGCATGGAATTCCTGGAATCCTCCCGTGACGACCAGAATCGATGTCAGTGCAGCGGTATCGACTATAATGCAGGGCACCTGGCCGGGAACCCTGCGGTGCATGGCGACCCTGGTGACCAACAGGACCAGCCAGGTTCCGTAGAAGCACGTTATGACCAAGGATGCGGTCCATCTAGCGCCTCCAGGAACGAGTTCAGCCTCGTTGATACACACCAGGCCGAGAATAAAGAGGCGCAGCACGCACTGAGCTTGAAGACTGCGCTGCTCATGCCCGCGAATTACCTCGCCGATGCTGCTCATAGGATTCAGCATTTTCGGTCACCCGGACCCGTGTTTCGTTGGGGGCGACTCCGGAACTTCGTACTCCGAATCCCTGCAAACGTTACTCCGCCGTTTATGGATCCGCAGCCCGAATATTCGCTGGAGATCTGCCCTTCCTGTCTCGCATGACACCGCCGCGGCAGATAGCCGTGGCCGGCCCTTCTGATCATGGTGCGGTGTCGGTGGCAAAGGTCAGCGTGATGTTGATGGCGGCGGTGCCAGGTCGACCACCACAGCAGGTGCTCGTAGTTCCGTCGGGGTAGCCCTCGGAGTCGCTGACGCCCTCCGTCCGCAGAACACCATGACGTCGTGGTCGCTGAAGGCGGTGTCCAGGATCTTGGCCAACGCCGCGCGTACCGAGGGTGGCTCTCCGGCCGCCCGTGTGCGAGGGCTGGTGCACGACGGTCGGCGCATTGCTCACACCCCCGGCCTGCCCCCCGACGGCCCCGTGCGGCGAGCAGGCTGGGCGTACGGCACCGGGAGCCGAAGCCCTGCGGGCGCGTTTTCGCGGTAGGGGACTGCTCGGGAAGGGTGGCCCCCGGTGCCGGTCCGGTGGATTGCGCGCTGCCGGCGGCACCGCGTCTTCGGCACCCGCGCCGAGGCGAACCTTGCACTCTTGCCGAGGCGAACCTTGCACTCTTCGAGTACATCGACGGCTTCTATAACGGCCGGCGTATCCAAGCCCGGCTCGGCTCGCTCAGCCCCATGGAGTTCGAGGAGAGGCATCACACCGACCAGGCGTCGCCGAACAAGCGAACCTGAAACCCCGTCACCCCGCCCTGACCAGCTGATCAGCACTCCCGCACAACGGGGGAACCTCAAGCCTTGTCAGTGCGCGCAGACGGCCTGGGCGTGGAACGAGGTCGGGATGCCACTCACGTTCGGTCGCATGATGACTTGCCAGCCGGTCGGAGCCTGGGCCGGTCCGGTGGCCTCGGAGGAGACCACAGTGGCGTCGAGCGGGTTGGGCGGGCTGAAGCCGCCGCCCGTCAGCACCGAGCCGGGCGGGCAGGAGGCCACCGACGTGGCCGTGCCACCGCCGGCGGGAATGGTGGCATCAGGACCGTTGACGAACTCGGTGGTCACAGCGCCGGACGGCGGGATGGGGTTGGGGTTGGAGCCCCCCGTGTTCCCGAAACCGACGAGGCCGTCCGCGCCCGCACTGTTGTGGTTGAAGCTGTTCACGATCACGATCTGACCTCCGGAGTCGTCGCCCCGGGCGAAAGCAGTCGACGTGCCAGCGCCTGCCACGGCCAAAGCGGCAAGCCCTGTCACACAGACCCGCAACCCGTGCTTCATCCTGTTTCCCTTCCTCAAGCACGCAGCAAGCAAGAGCCATTCGTTCGTCCGGAGAGACGCTAGCGCGCGCACCGGCGTCAGTACCGCATTGAGCCAACCGCAGGCCAGGCAGGCATACAAACGTCGAAAGAACACCATGCCGTTTGAACGGCACGCGTCCACGAGGCCCCCGCCCGCCTTTCGAGCGTCATACGCCCACAGATGCCCTGCCTCGCCTGCACCTGCCCGGCCCGCACGGTGGTGCATGCCCGACGCAACGGGCTGCGAAGGATGGGGGAGCACACCCGAACCAGTGAACACACCAGCTCGACCGCCGTGGCGGCTGGCGCCCCGACCGCCGCGGCCCGCGTGAAGCAGGTCACCCGTTCGGAACGTGGACAGGTTCCACACCTCACACTAACTTAACGAACGTTCAACACAGATACTGTGGCGCAGGCGCTACCGCGACGCAGTTCGACGCGAGGACGAGAAGAGGCTGCCGTGCGCCGTACGGTGTTCAACGAGGATCACGAGGCGTTCCGCGCGACACTGCGGGACTTCATCGAGAAGGAGGTCGTGCCCGTCCACCGCGAGTGGGAGCAAGTGGGCCACCCGCCGCGCGATTTCTACCGCAGGCTCGGCGACCTGGGCGTGCTCGGCATCGAGGTGCCGCAGGAGTTCGGTGGCGCGGGCGAGACCAGTTACAAGTACCAGGCCGTCGTGACGGAGGAGTTGACCCGGGCCGGCGTCTCGTTCGGCAGCTACTCCGTGCACGCCAACCTGATCCTCCCGTACCTGATGGCGTACGCCACCCAGGAGCAGAAGAGGCGCTGGCTGCCCGGGTTCGCGCGTGGCGACATCATGACCGCCATCGCGATGACCGAGCCGAGCACCGGCTCCGATCTCGCGAACATCAGTACCCGCGCCACGCTGTCGGAGGACGGCAGGCATTACGTCGTCAACGGGGCCAAGACCTTCATCACCGGAGGCGTTCTCGCCGATCTGATCCTGGTCGTCGTGCGCACCACGCCGTTCGACCCGGGGGACCGCCGGGCGGGGCTGTCCATCCTGTGCGTGGAGACCGCGTCGGAGGGCTTCGCGGTCGGCCGCAAGCTCGACAAGATCGGCCTGAAGACGACCGATACCGCTGAACTCTCGTTCAGCGACGTCAAGGTGCCCGCCGAGAACCTGCTCGGCCAGGAGGGCAAGGCCTTCTCCTACCTCTCCCACAACCTCGCCCAGGAACGTCTGGCCATCGCGCTGGGCAGCGCGGCCGCAGCCGAGGCCGCGCTCAGGCATGCCATCGCCTACGTGAAGGACCGCACGGTCTTCGGCAAGTCGGTCGCTTCCTTCCAGAACACCAAGTTCGTGCTCGCCGAGTGCGCCACCGAGACCGAGGCCGCCCGCCTGTTCGCCGACCGTGCGCTGGACCTGCACGACGCGGGTGAACTGACCATTGCCGACGCCGCGAAGGCGAAGCTCTTCTGCACCGAGGTCGCGGGCCGAGTCATCGACAAGTGCCTTCAGCTGCACGGCGGTTACGGCTACATCACCGAGTACCCGATTGCCCGCCTGTACGCGGACACCCGCGTCTCTCGTATCTACGGCGGCACCAGCGAGGTCATGAAGATCGTCATCGCCAAGTCGCTCGGCCTCTGAGACCTCGGAGGCCCGGAGGCCCGGAGGCCACCAACACCCCAGTACTCCCCAACACCACCCAGAGCCCAATCCCCCCGACACCAGCAACACCCCAGTAGCCCCCGACACCACCAACACCCCAGCCCCCGAGAAAGGGCATCCCATGCGGATCGACAACACCTCCTCCGCCCTGATCACCGGAGGCGCCTCGGGCCTCGGCCGGGCCACCGCCGAGCGCCTCGCGGCGAACGGAGCGCACACCGTCATCTTCGACCTGCCTTCCTCCGACGGCGAGGCCGTCGCCAAGGGCATCGGCGCCACCTTCGTCCCGGGCGACGTCACCAGCGAGGCCGACGCCACCGCCGCGATCGGCGCCGCCGTCGCACTCGGCCCGCTGCGCATCGCCGTCAACTGCGCCGGCATCGGCGGCGCCCGACGAACTGTCGGCAAGGACGGTCCCCACTCGCTGGACGCGTTCCGCAGGATCGTCGAGGTCAACCTGATCGGCACGTTCAGCGTGATCCGTCTCGCCGCCCAGGCGATGAGCGGCAACGAGCCTCTCGACGGCGACCGTGGGGTCATCGTCAACACCGCGTCCGTGGCCGCCTTCGACGGCCAGATCGGCCAGTGCTCGTACTCCGCCTCGAAGGCCGGCATCGTCGGTATGACCCTGCCGATCGCCCGCGACCTCGCGAAGACGAACGTCCGCGTGATGACCATCGCGCCGGGCCTGTTCGAGACACCGCTCCTCGGCCGCCTGCCCCAGGAGGCCCGTGACTCGTTGGGCGCCCAGGTCCCGCACCCCAGCCGACTGGGCCAGCCGGACGAGTACGCGCAGCTCGCCGAGGCCATCATCACCAACCCCATGCTGAACGGCGAGACGATCCGTCTGGACGGCTCCATTCGCATGGCTCCGAAGTAACCCTCCCGCTGCCCGCTTCCACCGCCATGTCTCTTCGTTCGAGCAGGAGTTCACCTCATGCGTGACGCAGTCATCGTCGACGCCGTTCGCACCCCGGTCGGAAAGGGCAAGCCGGGCGGTGCCCTGTCCGGTATCCACCCCGTGGACCTGTCCGCCCATGTCCTCAACGCCCTGGCCGAACGCAATGGCCTCGCCCCGGTCACAGTCGACGACGTCATCTGGGGCTGTGTGTCCCAGGTCGGCGAGCAGGCGGCCGGCGTCGGCCGGTACGCGGTCCTCGCCGCGGGTTGGCCGGAGAGCGTGCCCGGCCTGACCATCGACCGCCAGTGCGGCTCCTCGCAGCAGGCCGTGCACCAGGCAGCCGCCGGAATCATCGCCGGGCAGTACGACATCGCCGTCGCGGGCGGTGTCGAGATGATGTCCCGGGTGCCGATGGGCGCCACCGGGGCGGGCGGCCAGTTCGGCACTCCGTATGGCCGCCTGGTCGCCGAGCGCTACGACAACTACCGGTTCAACCAGGGCATCGGCGCCGAGATGATCACCGAGGAGTTCGGGCTCACCCGAGCGGAACTGGACCAGCACGCTCTCGACTCGCACGCCCGCGCGGCCCGTGCCATCGACGAGGGCCGCTTCAAGGAGCAGATCACCCCGGTCACTGTCACCGACCCGGCCGGCGACACGTACGTCTTCGACACGGACGAGGGCGTACGCCGTGGCGGCACCCTGGAGGCCATGTCGGGCCTGAAAACCCCGTTCAAGCCGAACGGCGTCATCTCCGCCGGCAATGCCTCGCAGATCTCCGACGGCTCCGCCGCGCTGCTCCTCACCACCAGCGAGATCGCCGCCCGCAACGGCTGGACCCCGATCGCCCGCTTCCACACGGGCGTCGTCACCGGCGTCGACCCGATCACCATGCTCAAGGGGCCGATCCCCGCGACGGCGAAGGCCCTGGAACGTTCCGGCCTGTCCATCGCCGGCATCGGCGCGTACGAGATCAACGAGGCGTTCGCCTCGGTCTCGCTCGGCTGGCTGCGACAGACCGGCGCCGACTACGAGCGCATGAACCCCAACGGCGGTGCGATCGCCCTCGGCCACCCGCTCGGAGCGTCCGGTGCCCGGTTGATGACGACCCTCGTCCACCACATGAAGGACCACGGCATCCGCTACGGACTCCAGGCGATGTGCGAGGGCGGCGGCATGGCCAACGCCACCATCCTCGAACTGCTCTGAGACGCGTCCACCCGTCCACGCGGCGGGATCCTCACGGCGTGGGCCTCACGGGCCGCCCGCACCGTGAGGGCGGCCGCGGCAGGAGGTACCGGCGGCGGTGAGGGCGTCGAGCTGCCGCTTCAGCTTCTGCCCCCCTGGACCCCCGGGCGTCCCCTGGACCCCCGGGTGTATCAGCCCTGCGGGGTCCGGGCGGCTATGCAGGGCGATCTTCAGAAGACGAAGGTTCCGTGAAGCCTGGCAGCTCAGCGAACGAATAATCGGTTGCCTGTTGGCGATGGTGGTGGATGCAATGTCCGGCATGATCACCCAGGTGCGCCCGCCACGGCGAGATGAGATGAACGCGTACCACCGGGCCTTGCCCCTCTGCGATTCGCGCAGACTGCAACCGAATCGGCACACGGGAGACGCCAGCGCATGAAAACGTCACCATCGCCGCCTGGAGCGCAGCGGACTGACAGATCAACCGTCAAGATTGGGGCCCTCGTTCCGCTGACTCGGCCTGGCTGGGTCGAGGCAGGCCGACACTTGCTCGCTGGACTCGAGCTGGCCGTTCGCGAAGTCAATGACGCCGGCGGGATCATCGGAAGACCACTCGAGCTGGTGGTCCGAGACACCGCGGCTGATCCGCAGAGGGCCGCGGCGGCCGTAGATGAATTGGCTCGCCTGGGTGTGGCTGCCTTGGCCGGGGAGTACCACAGCGTCGTCGCTCGCGCCGCTGCCGCCAGGGCCGACGCCCTCGGCCTGCCGTTCCTCTGCTCGTCAGCGGTACTCGACGCGCTCACCGAACAGCCGACGGAATGGGTCGCGCGCCTCGCCCCGGCGCAGTCCCACGGCTGGCAGATCTACGCGGACTTCCTCCTCAGCGCGGGCCACAGTCGAATCGCCGTGGCAGCCCAGCCGAGTGTCTACTGGGCATCCGGGGCCGGCATTCTGCGGGACTACCTCGCTCCACGTGGCGGCACCGTCATCGAACTCGACATGCGCGCGCTCGCCCCCACGGCCGTGTGCGACGAACTCGTCGACCATCGCGCGACAGCCCTCCTTCTTCTGGTCGGCCACCCGGAGCCGGCAGTGTCGATCGTCAAGTCAGTACGCCGCGACCAGCGCCTCGCCGAGATCATGATCGGTGCTCCGGCCGGGCAACCGGAGTTCGCCGAATGGGCGACGTTGCTGGGCGACGACAGCGCCGCGGTCCCGTTCTTGCGCTACCTGCCCGAGCGCCTCAGCCCACTAGGTGTGCGAGTCGAGACGGCCCTCCGCGAGCGGCTGGCCGAAGCGCCTTCCTTCGTCGCCTTCGAGGGCTACGACGCGATCGCCGTCCTCGCCGATGTGCTGCGTTCTCACGGCACGGACCGGGCGCGCACCGCCGAATCCTGGGCGCGCGTTGCAGTCGAAGGCACCCGCGGGCAGATCCAGTTCTCCCGCACGCCAGGCATCAGCGTTTGGCAATGGGCTTGGGCGCCGATCCAAGTCGTTGATCGAGATCCGGCGGAACCCGATCGCTTTCGGATCCTTCACGCCGGCTGAGAGATCACGGGTCCCGATCACGGCGATCGCCTGCGACCAGGTGCCGGTGCCAACTCAGGCGAGGCGGGCGACGATTGAGAGGAATCGATCATGCCCGCACTCGGGAGAAGAATCAGGCGCGCCGTGTCGGTCATCGGGTCGGCAGTGGTGGTCGCCGTGCCGCTGACCCTGGCAATGCCGGGGACGGCCACCGCCGCTGAGACCGCTGAGACCGCTGAGACCGCAGCGACCAGCCTCGACCGGTTCGCGAACTACGAGTACAAGGAGTGCATCGAGGAGAACTCCTATTACAACCTGTGGTCCCAGGACTGCGGGATCGGCTACTCGGGTCAGTACTGGCGGTGGACCGGCACCACCAACACGTCCTCGACACTCCAGAACTACACACGGGGCCACTGCCTCGACAGCAACTCGGCCGGGGACGTCTACGCCATCGGGTGCAACGGTGGGAACAACCAGCTGTGGCAGGTCATCCAACCCGCGGCGGGAAGTGCAGTCATGCTCCGGGAACACGGCGACCCGCCTCTGCCTGTACGAGACCCCTGGCGGCCTCTACCGCACGACGACGTGTGACCGCAATTCGCGCACTCAGCGGTGGACCGTCGGCTGAGCCGGGCGATGGCCTGAAGGCGCGGGTACGGCCCGGGCGGGTCCGTGCCGAACGCAGTCGGTGCGGACCCGCTGCGCGCCCGCCGACGGCTGTGGCTGCGCCGTCGGCGGTGTCCCATGCCGGTCCGGGTGATCGTGGACTCCCAGTCTGTGAAAGGCGAGCGGAGCTGGTCGAGGATGTGGCGTAGGACACCGCAGCCGGGGGCACCCATCCCTGCCCATGCGGTCACTGTGCGACCGGCGATGAGCCGGACCAACGACCTACTCTTTGGACGGATTCGATTGATTTCGCTACGCATGGCGGCTTCAATCTGATGAATGGAACCGGTGACGGTCACCACGCTCTTGGCCCAGTACGGGGTACGCCAGTTAGTCGGTGCGCTTGGCGGGAATCCCGCTCTGGGTGACCTGGCCGCGCAACTGTTCGGCGTTGTGTTGGCCAGCGAGAACCGATGGAGCGAGCAGTTGGCCGGTATAGAACGCCGCCTCGACGAGGTGCTGGAGCAGCGGTACTCCACCGCCGTCGGCTTCGGCCCGCTCCGGATTGAGTGGAATCGCGTCGAGCGATCTCCGTCACGACGCCCGCAGATTCTGCGGTCGAATGATGACCGGTCCCCTGCCCCTTCGGATGTGCTCCATGTGCACGGGGAGGTACAGGCCGATCCCGTTTTGGCGCTGCCACTGACGCTCCAACTCGCATCACCACCGGAATGGCCGTCCAGTATTCCTCACCCAGGTCGAGCAGGAGGGAGCTGGACCATGGAGGCAGGCAACGGCAGCTTTGTGTTCTTCCGTAAGTCAGCACCTCTTTCGTTCTTCGGCGGGAGCCACGCCCGGCTGATAGTCGGCCGTGTGTTCATCTTTGACTCTCCACCAGTCACGCGGCCCGATGCACGTCGCTGAAGTCGTAGCTGTCCCACACAAAATCCTCGTCCCGGAACTCGGGTCCTGGCGGACGTATCAACCGCCGATGCAGCCGAGGCGGTGCACGAAATCCTGGCCCTGACTGCCCAGGTCGAGCGCAGGGCTCACCGGTACCTCGTCTTCAACGGCGACTGACACCGTCGCGTTCACAACGGGCCCTGGCCGTTCTCCTGGGCTCGTTCGGTGGCGCGCGCCCGAGCCGCCGCCGCGAGCACTTTGCGGTTGGGCGTGAGCGCGCAGATCGCCTGCGCGCACAATTGACCGGCGGCGTCGCTGATCTCCGCCCGGACCAGCGTGCGGGTCCCACCGCTCTGCTGCACCGTGCCGGCCACCGTGTACGTCTGCCCCGCAGCCAACGGCCTCAGATAGTCGACGTTCAGACTCATCGTCAGATACGGGGTCGACGGGTTGCTGAGGCTGATCGCCGTGACCCCGCACACCTCGTCCAACGCGGCGGCTATGTAGCCGCCGTGCACGACACCCGCCGGATTGAGTACGGCGTCGGCAGGAGTCCAGAGCAGCACGACCCGCCCCTTCTCCAGTTCGGAGAACACCAGCCCCAGGTGGGAACGGACGGTGTGGGCAAGGGAGTCGGCCACAGCGCGGACCCGGTCGAGCCCGGTGCCTGTTCCCCAGGTGGCATTGCTGATGATGGTCGACTCCTTACCCCGTCGCATGCGCAGGGCATGCGGTCCTCCGGTGAAGGCACGCGCATTGATCCAGGAGTGTAGTTTAACGATCGTTCGACCATGAGCAACTCCTGGTGTGAAGGGCGGAGGTGAACGGGTGGTGCCAACAGGCGGGCGACTTTGACGAGCCGATGCTGTGCGGCCTCTGTTCGGCTGGATCCAGTCAGAACGTTCGTTCAAACCCTTGACAGGGTGCCCGGCGCGGACGATTCTCGATCTCGTCAACGCGCCTCGCTACTCCAGTGACGCCGACGGGTCAGGGACGGCTCTCGTCGGGAGTGCGTCGGTGTGGCGCTGTTCTCACGCCGCCGCTGAGCTGAGCCTTCATCAGGGCGGCGCGCACTCCGCGGCTGTCGCCGCGCCCACCGCGCCGTACGGGCAGCACCGCACCTACGACACCGCACCTACGACACCCGCACCGCAAACGTCCCCACCTCACTTCCCGTGCCGAAGCTGGACGATGGAGGGACCGCATGGGCCCGTACCTGCCCGACTCTGTCCGCCGCCACGCGATGCTGCGGCCGCAAGCGCCGGCCATCACCGAAGCAAGGGAGACCCTGTCCTACGGATCGCTGGACACGCGCAGCAACAAGATCGCCCAGGCCCTGCTCTCCGCCGGACTGGGTACCGGGGCGCGGGTGGGCTGCCTGGTGCGCCCGGGCCGGCTGTCGGCCGAGCTGCTGCTCGCCTGCGCGAAGGCCGGCCTTGTCCTCGCCCCGCTGAACTGGCGCCTGGCCGAACGCGAGCTGACCGCTGTCGCGCGCGACGCACAGCTCGAGGTGGTCGTGACGCAGGAGGAGTTCCTGCCCGGTGCGCGTGCGGTCCGTGGAGCGATTTCGGGACTGCGGGTGGTCACCACAGGCGAACCCGCACCCGACGAGAGCGCGTACGAGGCGTGGCTGGAGGCCGCACCGGACATCGACCCGGGCCGCGGCGGCGAAAGCGACGCGCACATGGTCTTCCTCCAGCTCTACACCTCAGGCACCACTGGTCGGCCCAAAGGCGTTCAGCTGACTCTGGAGAACCTGCACGCAGGAGAGATCCAGGCCGCCGAGCTGGGCTGGAGCGAGGACAGCGTCTCCCTGAACGCGATGCCTGTCTTCCACATCGCCGGCACCGGTTGGCTGGCCACCGCGCTCGGCGCCGGCGCCCACACGGTGGCGCTGCCCGATCTGGTGCCCCAACGCGTCGTCGACGTGCTGGAGAGCGAGCGGGTCACTCACGTCCTCTTCGTCCCCGCGGTGCTGCAGATGCTCACTCAGCTGCCCGGCATCCGCGAACGGGACTTCTCCGCACTGCGGTTGATCGTCTACGGCGCTTCGCCGATCACACCGGCGCTGCTGCGGCGCTCCATGGAGATCTTCGGCTGCGACTTCTGCCAGAGGTACGGGCAGACGGAAACGACCGGCTGTGTCACCAGGCTCCTGCCGGTGGACCACGACGCCGACGGTCCACGCGCCCATCTGCTCCGCTCGGCCGGCAATACCAGCTCCGACGTCGACCTTGTCATCACCGACCTGGCCACGGGGAAGCCGGTCCCGGCGGGCACGGTGGGGGAGATCCTGACCCGTTCCCACCACGTCACTCCCGGCTACTGGCAGCGGGCGGAGGAGAACGCGGAGCTGTTCACCGACGAGGGCTGGCTGCGCACCGGCGACGCCGGCTACGTCGACGAGGAGGGCTACCTGTTCATCACCGACCGGATCAAGGACATGGTGATCACCGGAGGTGAGAACGTCTATCCCATCGAGGTGGAGTCGGCGCTGGCCGAGCACCCGGCCGTCCGCGACGTCGCCGTCTTCGGCACGCCCGACGAGCAATGGGGCGAAGCCGTCACCGCCGCCGTCGTCCTGAACGCCGACGCCGCCGGCACCACCGAGGCCGAGCTGATCGATTTCACACGGGCCAGGATCGCGTCGTACAAGAAACCGCGCGTCATCCACTTCGTGGACGAACTGCCGCGCAACCCCACGGGCAAAGTCCTCAAGCACGTACTCAGGAAAGTCCTGGCGAAGGGCGGCTCCGGCATGCAGTGAGGGACCCTCCAGTCCCGGCCGCGGCTGAGTCACCTCGGCCACACACTGAGGGACAGTCGGCGCGGGCAACGCCCGGCGCTCTGCCGTCCTTCGTCACGGAAGATCGCACGCGCGCTCGTCCTGGCATTGATCAAACGTTGACCGAGTGCGTTGGAGCTCACAAAGGGCCGCTTGGAATGCAACGAATATGCCCTGTGGGTGCCCGAGAGCGCGATCGGCGGGAGATGCGGCGCAGGAGCGCTCAATCGATCGTTCTGTGTATTCCCGCTGGTTGTGCGGCTGTAGCATCGGTGCAACCAGGCCGACGCTGTTCGAATGACCGGTCAGCTCGCTCCCGCCGGGGCCAAGCCGCAGATTGGAGACTCGTGCCCGCGCGACCCGCAGGCCAAAAGGCCATCATCGAGGCAGCTCGCCAGGAGTTCTCCGAGCAGGGGTACGGCGCGACGTCGATCCGCGACATCGCCCAGCGGGCAGGAGTGAGCCTCTCGGCTCTGTACTACTACTACAAGGGCAAGCAGGACTTGCTCGTCGCCATCCTCGACGAGGGGCTCGACGCCTACTTCGACGCTTGCGACGAGGCCCTGGCGAACGCCGGGGACGATCCGGCGCAGCGCCTCGAGGCCCTGGTCTCGGCGACCGTACGGTTCCGTACGGAGCACCCCGTCCAGAGCAACATCGTCCTGAGCGAGGGGCGCAGTCTGGAACCCGAGCACATCGAGCGCTACCACAAGAACGAAGCCCGCGGCACGCAACAGTTCCGCGACGTCATCGAACGCGGGGTCGCCGAAGGCATCTTCCTCACGCCGTACCCCGACGACGCCCGCCGCGCCGTGATCGCCATGTGCAACGCCATCGCTCAGTGGTACAGAGCCGACGGACCCGTGGACGTCGACGAACTCGTCGAGCGCTATGTGTCGTTGGCGCTCACCGTCGTGGAATACCGGCCGCGCACGGCCAGGCGACCGACCGCATAGCACGCCGAGGAGCGACGCCAGTTCCGCCCCGAACAGCGGGCGAGCGTCGATCGGCTTGCCCAGCCAGGAAAGGTCGCGTACGCCGCCGTTGAGGTGGGGACTCATGGTCAGAGCGTGTCAGCCGGGTGACTCGTCTGCTGACCAGCGCGCAATACCTTGTTCGCGCGTGACCAGCGCCCAGATACCTTGTTCGCGAGTCGCCGGTGATCGATCTCGCTGCACACGTCGGCACAGCGGCCCGCTGACATAATCCGGCCGTGGATACGAGTACAGAGGCGGACGAGATACAGGCCGCCCAGGCGGTGTCCGGCTTCGAGTCCGAGCGGCCTGTGGAATGGGCCATGTGCCCCGCGGAGCCGGCAGATGTCGAGGCGATCGCGGAGCTGCGGGCCGTCGTGATGCGCCCGGACCTGGAGCGGTTGGGGCGCTTCGACGAATATCGGGTCCGGCAGAGGCTGCGGGATTCGTTCTCCCCGCATCACACGTCGGTCATCTTGGCCGATGGCGCCTTCGCGGGCTGTGTCACATTGCGGCCGGCCGAGGACGGACGGTGGCTGGAGCATTTCTATCTCGCCCCGGCCATCCATGGCCGGGGGCTCGGTTCGGCGGTCCTGCGGACACTGCTGGCCCGGACCGATGCCGACGGCGTGCTCGTCCGCCTGAACGTCCTGCAGGGCAGCGCCGCCCGGCGGCTGTACGAGCGCCACGGGTTCACCGTGGAGACTCAGGGCCCGATCGACATCTTCATGGTGCGATTGCCGCGTGCGGGCGCCCTCGGAACGTGAAGAGGACAGGGGGCGTTCATGGCACGCGCTGTCCCTATGGGGCCGTGCGGGCGTGCCGCATCCTGCCCTGACCTGTTTCTCCCGCTCCCATCTTGGTGATCTGGACGGGGAGTTGGCCCCCGGGCTCCGCGGACCGCGCGCTGCGAGTACGCGCTGCAGCGCCGGCGAGGAGCGGAATCGGCCGAAGCCGGCTGACGGTCGGCCCGCCGGAGGGCGCCGGATATCCATCCGACGGTGGAGGAGTTCTTCATCCCAGGAAGGCCGCAGTGGTCGCCACGAACTGGTCGGCGTCGTCGAGCCAGGGATAGTGGCCCGCTCTCGGCTGCACCACGAGCGTGGCATGGGGAAACAGTGTCGCGAACTCGGCCGCCGACCGAGGGGGGCTGTTCAAGTCGAACTCGCCGGCGAGCAGCAGGACTGGTGACTCGCAGCCGGCGAGCGCCGCCCGGGTGATCTCCGGATGGAAGGCTCCCTCGGCCGCGAAGAGAGCGACAGCTTCCTTGTTGCTCGGCTGACTGGCTGCGTGGTGCTTCCGCGCCGTGGCGTCCCAACGGCCCCAGAAGAAGGGAGCGATGGCCTCCCAGTCGCTGCCCGTGCCCTCGGTGATGGCCTCCAGAGCGGCGAACGCCGCCGGGAACCACGGCTCGTTCTTCCGCAGCTGCGCGAGCTCGTGTCGCATCTCCCCGGTGATCGCTATACCGACAGCTCGGGGACCGGGACCGATCAGGGCGAGCTTGCTGACGCTCTTCGGGTAGCGCGCCACGTACTGCGTTGCGACGTTCGTGCCGGCGGAGTGACCGAGCAGGTCCATCCGGGAGAGCCCGAGGTGTTCACGCAGCGCCTCGACGTCGTCGACCAGGCGATCACAGCGGTAGGACGAGGTGTCTTCGGGAACCGCTGACCCGCCGGTGCCGCGAAAGTCCACAATGATCAGCTGACGGTGCGTGGACAGGCCGCCGAGGTCGCCGAGGTAGACGGAGTCCGTGGGACCTCCCGGGAGGCAGACGACCGGATCGCCGTCTCCGATCACGCGGTAGGCGAGCCGCGTTCCGTCAGGTGCGGGGAAGGTAGGCATGAGCTGGATCCTGTCATCCATAACCAGGTTATACAACCCGGTTATGACGGTGGGGGCGCTCGGGTATATAACCGAGCTGTGGCAGGCGAAGAGGACACGCACCGGAACCCCGACACGCTGACCGAGGAACAGGCCGAGCGGATCCTCGCCGGCATGAACGAGGTCATCCGTGCGGGCGAGGAGATGCGGCAGCTACGCGCCGAAATGATCAAGCTGTTCGCCGACTTCGGCTGGACCCAGGACAGAATTGCTCAGCTCACCGACATGAGTCAGCCCGCTGTGTCCAAGCAGGTGACCAAGTACAAGTCGGGCGACCCGCTGCCTCCAACGAGACTCTCCCTCGATCAGCGCGACGTGCCCTGGCTCGAAGGACGCCTCTGGGGGCTCGCTGACGAGATCTCCGAGAACCACGACACCGCTCGCTGCACGCGCTACGTCCACGCCATCGCCAGAGGGAAGAAGCGCTTCACACCCCAGAACGTCGACGAGCTGCGGCGCCTCGTCGAGGAGGACCTGATGCTGCACCGGGCGGACATGCCCAGCAGCTACCAGGACGCGTACGACGACATCAGCCGCGGTCTCGATGTCCCCGCGAAGGTCCCCACCACCGCACCAGCCTCCGTGCGACGCGCCCTCGCCTACCAGATCCAGCGCGATCGGCTCAGGGACGACGCCTGAGCACATCCCGGCGCCGCCGGACGTCAAGCCCGAGGAATCGACGCCCGGCCACGCGCAGGAAGTGAGCCAAGTCCCGCCCACCGATGAGGCGTTCAGCCGCCCGGCCCACCTTTAGATTGGCGGCATGACTGAGCCCTCGTACCTCGACGGGATCCGGGAGTCGTACGACACCGTCGCCGCCGACTACGCAAAGAACGTCAAGTCCCCTGCCGAGCTGGATCCGCTGTCGCGCTCGATGCTGGCCGCGTTCGCCGAGCTCGTTCGCTCCGCTGATCGTGGGCCGGTTGCGGACGTGGGTTGCGGCCCGGGCAAGGTGACGGCGCACCTTGCCGGACTGGGGCTCTCGGCATTCGGTATCGACGTGTCACCGAAGATGATCGAACTGGCACGGGAGGCTCATCCGGACCTGCGGTTCGCCGTGGGCTCCATGACCGCGTTGGAGATCGGTGACCACGAGCTTGGTGGCATTCTGGCGTACTACTCCACACACCACACGCCGCCGGAGCTGCTGCCGGTCGTGTTCGCCGAGTTCCACCGCACCCTGGCGAGTGGTGGTCAGCTGATGCTCGTCGGCCGTGTCGGGAACGCCGAGCATCTGCGTCGGACGCATGCCTATGGCGACCACCCCGCGTCCTTTGAGTCCTATCGGCTGCCGGCGGACCGGATCTCCGAACTGCTGGAGCAGGCAGGGCTCGTCGTCACCGCGCGACTGTTGCAGGCGCCCGAGGAAGACGCGAAGCGAACGATCGCGAGCTTCATGGCCCGCAAACCGGAGTAGCCGCAGTCTCGGTGGGATCCCGTACCCGACTGCCAGGTCCGACGGACGTGACAGCGGGCTCCCTGGTCCACACCGGGCGTCCGTGTGCGGAGGGTCACGAGGAGGAGTGGCCCGTGACGGTGTCGGCAGGACGGTCCGATCCGCGTTGCCCAGCCTGCCGCCCGGCGCCCGGCGGTGTCCTGATCCAGGTGGGCCGGGCCATCGGTAAATGGCTCGCGCGCATCGTGATGCGGCGGGATGATCCGGTGTGTCCGGTTCGGCGCGAACTCTGGTGATCGCGCTCCGTCTGCCCAGAGAGGGAGTCGTGATGACCGTGGTCGCGTCCGAGCCGTCCGGGTCCCAGCCCGAAGTCCGCGCGGCGGCCGGGGCGGTGCGCGGCAGCCGGGAGGCGGGTGTGGCGGTCTTCCGTGGCATCCCGTTCGCCGAGCCACCGGTCGGCTCGCTGCGTTTCGCCGCACCGCGGCCGATGCGTGGATGGGACGGAGTGCGGGCGGCGGTGTCGTACGGACCACCGCCCCCTCAGGGCGGACACTTCGGCATGGACGCGCTGGCGCAGGATGCGGAGGGCGACGACTGGCTGACCGTCAACGTCTGGTCGCCCGACCCGGGTGCAGGCGCGGGACTGCCGGTGATGGTGTGGATCCAGGGCGGCGCCTACACGATCGGCATGTCCGGACTGCCCGAGTACGACGGCGGTTGCCTGGCGCGTGACGGCGGCGTCGTCGTGGTGACGTTCAACTACCGCGTGGGTCTTGAGGGTTTCGGGCAGGTCGAGGGGGCGCCCGCCAACCGGGGACTGCTCGACCAGGTCGCCGCTTTGGAGTGGGTGCGTGACAACATCCGGGCCTTCGGCGGCGACCCGGACCGCGTCACGGTCTTCGGCCAGTCGGCGGGCGCCGGATCGGTCGCCACGCTGCTGGCGATGGAACGTGCGGCCGGGCTCTTCCGCCGGGCCGTGGCGCAGAGTGTGCCGGGCACGTTCTTTTCGCCGGAGCTCGCCGCCGACATCGCCACCTCCTGCGCCGCGGAGCTGGGACTGAGGCCGACGGTGGCCGATCTGTCCACGGTGGCCCCGGCCCGGCTGTCCGCCGCCGGTGACTCGGTCGGCGCCAAGATGGCCGAGTGGACGGACCGCTGGGGTCAGGTCGCGCACAGGTCGATCCCGTTCTCGCCGGTCGTCGACGGTGATGCCCTGCTGGTCACTCCATGGCGGGCCCTGGCCGACGGAGCGGGCCGGGACGTCGAACTCCTCGTCGGCCACACCCGCGACGAACAGCGGCTGTTCACCGCGATCGAGGGCCTGCTCGGCCAGGTGACCCAGGAACAGGCGGCGACCGCCCTCCAGGTCTTCGGCCCCGGCGGCCAGGACGGCGTACGCCGTTACCTCGACGGTTTTCCGGACGCGGGCCCGGAAGAGCTGTACGAACTGGTCCACTCCGACTGGCTGTTCCGCATGCCGAGCCTCCACCTCGCCCAGGCCCAGGCCGACGCCGGTGGCCGTGCCCACCTCTACGAGCTGACCTGGTCCGCCCCGGGCATGGGCGGTGCCTTCGGCGCCTGCCACGGCCTCGACGTGCCGCTCGTCTTCGGCAACCTGGACCGCGGCCAGCCTGCCGTGCTGATCGGTGAAGAGCCGTCCCCGGAGGCAGCGGCGCTGTCCACCCGCATGCGTGCCGCGTGGACGGCGTTCGCCGACCACGGCGACCCCGGCTGGCCCGCGTACGACACCGAGCAACGCCTCGTGCAGCTCTTCGACACCCGGCCGGCCGTCACCCCCTACCCGGAGGAGACCTCCCGCCGGATCTGGCAGGACCACACCTTTCCCGTACTGCCGCTGATCGGCCCATAGCGTCGACCGGCCCGGACGGAGAACTGCGTGAGCCGAGGCGGCACGGCTTGGTCGTGGCCGAACCCACCCACGCTGACTTGCACAACTGTGCCGATGGTGATGGCCTGAAGAAGCCGCGCGCCGTCCTCCCGTGCTGCCCGGCAACGCGCACGCGGGCCGGACACACCGGGCGGGCAGAGCGCGGGCTCGTACGCTTCTGGGCTTGCCCGGCGTACGGCGGACGAGCCAGGCCCGGTGGGAGGGCAGTCATGGCGACGGCAGTGATGCGGACCGTTCCGCTTCCCTCGGGGGAGGAGATCCCTGTTCTCGGGCAGGGAACCTGGTTTCTCGGCGAGGGTCCGAACCGGCGTGCCGACGAGATCGCCGCGCTGCGGCTCGGCCTCGACCTGGGCATGACCGTCGTCGATACGGCGGAGATGTACGGCGACGGTGCTGCGGAAGAACTCGTCGGGGAGGCCATCGGCAAGCGCCGTTCGGAGGTCTTCCTGGTCAGCAAGGTGCTTCCCGGTCACGCGAGCCGTCGGGGCACTGTCTCCGCCTGCGAGGACAGTCTGCGGCGACTGGGCACAGACCGCCTCGACCTCTATCTCCTGCACTGGCGCGGGCGATTCCCGCTGGAGGAGACTCTGGCCGGCTTCGCCGACCTGGTCGCCGCGGGAAAGATCCGCCACTGGGGGGTGAGCAATCTGGACGTCGCCGACATGACCGAACTGACCTCGCTGCCCGGCGGCGACGCGGTGGCGGTCGACCAGGTGCTCTACAACCTCACCCGGCGCGGTATCGAGTGGGACCTGTTGCCCTGGTGCAGGCAGGACGGGGTCACGGTCATGGCGTACTCACCCATCGAGCAGGGGCGGCTGCTGCGTGCCGAGCCTCTTCGGGCTGTGGCCCAGAGCCTCGGCGTCACCCCCGTCCAGGTGGCGCTCGCGTGGGTACTGGAGCAGGGCGTGGTCGCGATTCCCCGGTCCGGACGGCCGGAGCACGTCCGGGAGAACCGTGCTGCGGCTGATCTCACGATCCCTCCCGCGGCGCTCGCGCTCCTCGACGAAATGCTGCCGCCGCCCGGCGGGCCCGTACCGCTCGAGGTGCTCTGAGACTCCGGCGTGTGACCCCGCCCGTGCTGTACCCGTGGCCGGCGCCGCCTCTGCGCGACCGCGCTGCCGGCCTCCGCCCGTTCCGGAGCCGGCCAGGACGGCGGGAGGCCCACTGACATCCGACGGCGCTTGACGGTGCCGCGCGTGCTCGACCGGTGTGAACTGTTGGCCCAGGAGCATGAGTTCAGGGAGCGCGGCGGCTGACTTCAGCGAAGACGGTGGCCCGGTCGCGGCAGACAACGAAGCCGGGCCGCCGCGGCCTGCGTCCACGGACGGCAGCGTCCGTGCATCGCGCCCAGAATGATCGCGGCCCCCACCGCGATCAGGTGCTCGCGGCCGGCCAGGTTGGGCCTGGCGATCGACTCCCACACCATCGATCCACCGGTCAGCGTGAACACGATCGGGGCGCGCCGGATGACCGCGAGGTAGGTGAACAGGCCGACGACGGCGGCGGAGGGCCCGGTGTCGAGCACCTGTCCGATCTGGGGCGGCAGTCCCAGCCCCCAACAGCCCGGGCCGAGCGCGATCATGACCCGGACGGTGAGGGTGCCTGCCAGGGTGGTGGCGTACGCGATGGCCAGCGTCCGGGCCCGGCCCAGTGCGAGTTCGGCCAGCGCGAACGCGAGGAACAGCTGGGTCATGCCCGCCCACACCGGCAGATCGAGGGCTGGGACGTACAACGACACCGGAGTGCGCAGCAGGGCCACGGGCAACGGCAGGTCGGCGGTGACGCCGCCGAGCAGGCGTACCGCTGTCGCGCCCGTCGGCCGCTGGGCGAGCGCGTGGAAGAAGATGACCCCGAACGCGGCCACGAAGGCCAACGAGAGCCCCGACAGCCCACGGCGCATGAGTTGCTGTACCGGGTCGACGACTATGCCGTGCCACTCGCCACGCACTGTGCGCACGATGAACCGCAGCACCCGGGACAGCACAGCGGGCGATCGCCCGTGCTCGCCGTCGGTCGTGGCGCACTCCGTCCTGCCGTCGCCCGGCAGGCCCTTGCGCGTACGGTCGCCCCCCGCGTCGCCCTGACGACTCCCGGCCTCCCGAAGCACTGGCTTCCCCCCTCAACTCCGCAGCACGCGTCATCGTATAGATCGGAAACCAGAGGGCGTTCTCCAAATCCGGCGGGGCAATGGATGGGCAGTGAGCACGGTTACCTGGGCGTCGGAGAGCCTGTGAAGCTGACGGACATGTCGGCGCTGTCACCGCGCTACCACGAAGCACAGGGGCTGATGGAAGCGCGGAGCCTGCCCAACGGGTACCGCGCATAGGACGACAATCCGGTCGAGCGGGTGATGCGGAACCGCGGACGGATCGACAGCGCAGTCCCCAGGCGGATCCTCGGGCAGAACCTGCCGTGCCTCGGCAAACCGCGTACGATCGTGGTCGACGGCGCCGACCCGGAACTGGCGGCACTCCTCGCACGGGAGCGCGACAGGATGACGCTCCGCATCGACTGCCTCACCCGCAATCGCGACGGCCTCGACAGCAACATCGACGCCGCCAGTGCAGCAACTCCAGAACGAAGCGCCACGAGCACCGCGTAGACACAGCGCCGGAACCTGATGCCGAGGAGAACCGCGGCTCGGCTGCCGCGGGGCGCGGTCCTGTGCGTGCGAGCACATCGGATCGCGGCACACTCCGGGCCCCGCGCGCCGGCCCTCCAGCACCAGGGCCCATCCCGCGCCATACCTGTCGGGGCCCTCTTCCCCCCCGGCAGCGTCCGGCGTAGGCGGACTACCCGTTTTCCTCGCCTCGTCCCCACGCGACTCGACCTTGATGCCCACGTCAACCATGCATAGTGCGGTTACCCAGGGCAGGAATCCGTGCCCCAGTGAGGGCGGCACGAAGCCTGTCCGGACATCACTGCGAAGGGTTGGACCTCCACATGACCACCGACACCGACAGCGCCCGCCCCGCAGCGGCCTCCGGCACCTTCCGCCTCGGCGGCGACCTCGAGATCAACCGCCTCGGCTACGGCACGATGCAGCTGACCGGCCAAGGCGTCTGGGGTGAGCCGAAGGACCACGACGAAGCCGTCCGTGTGCTCAAGCGCGCCGTCGAGCTCGGCGTGAACTTCTTCGACACCGCCGACAGCTACGGACCCGAAGTCGCCGAGAATCTCCTGCGCGAGGCCCTCCACCCCTACGGCAACGACATCGTCATCGCGACGAAGGCCGGCCTCACCCGCCAGGGCCCTGATCTCTGGACGCCCGTCGGCCGCCCCGCGTACCTCCGTCAGCAAGCCGAGATGAGCCTGCGCCGCCTCGGCCTCGACCGCATCGACCTGTTCCAGCTCCACCGCATCGACCCCGAAACCCCGCTCGAAGACCAGATCGGCGAACTGAAGAAGCTCCAGGACGAGGGCAAGATCCGCCACATCGGCCTCAGCGAGGTCACCGTGGCGGAGGTCGAGGCAGCGCAGCGGATCGCGCCGATCGTCTCCGTGCAGAACCTCTACAACCTCACGGACCGCTCCTCGGAAGAGCTGCTCGACTGGTCTGCCGAGCAGGGCATCGGGTTCATCCCGTGGTTCCCGCTCGCGACCGGTCAGCTGACCGGCGAAGGCAGCCCGCTCTCCGAACTCGCCAAGCAGCACGGCGCCTCACCGTCGCAGCTCGCGCTCGCCTGGCTCCTCAAGCGCTCCCAGGTCATGCTCCCGATCCCAGGAACGTCGAGCGTCGCGCACCTTGAGGACAACCTCGCCGGCGCGACCATCGCTCTCACCGACGTCGAGTTCGAGGAGCTGTCGAAGGCCGGTGCCTGAATCGGGTGAGACGCCACGCGGATCGGGGGCGAGGTGACCCGCCGGCGGCAGCTTCGCGGTCGAGGACAGGTTCCCCGCAGTCGCCATTGGCTTCAAGGGGCGCTACGACGCCTGCGGCGTCTCGGTCTGCGACGTCGTCGACCACGAAGTCGGGGCCGATTTCAAAAGCTACTATCACGTCATTTGCCGAGGATGGTGCCGCTGCCAGCGTCACCATCCCCAACCCGGCCGTCGTCAGCGCAAGGAACTCTGTGTAAGAGTTCTTTACACTCGCTCAAAAGGCGGGGCTTCTGTCTCAACGGACCAGCTTCGAAACGGCTGTTGACACGGGAAACCCTGTGGGGTCGGTCAGGTCAGTTGTTTGTGCATGACGATGCAGGGTCGGCCGTGTTGTCTGTCGGCGCGGCGGTCGATCTCCTGCCAGCCCAGTGAGCTCCAGAAGGTGAGGGCGGCGGGGTTGTTCTCCAGGACGGCGAGACGGATGCCGTTCCGTTCCTCGCTGCGGAACCGCTCCTCAATCAAGTTGGTCAGCACGCCGCCGATGCCCTTGCGGTGAAAGCTGCCGTGCACCATCAGCAGCCCGATCCAGGGCCAACAGTCTGTGGGGTGACGGTCGAGCAGGCAAACGAGCCCGACAAGCTGTCCCTGCCCATCGCGGGCGAGTAGCACCTTGCAGCCCTCCGTACCGGCTTCCTCACGCAGGTCGGCTTCGACCCGGTCGGCCTGGAGGTTCTCAGGGTCGTACTCGCCGGCGGCGCAGCAGTACTCCGGGTTGCTCGCGTAGAGCTCGACGACCTCGGCGATCTCCTCTGCGGAGAAGTGAAGCGGCGAGAGGGAGAGGGCGGACATGCGGGCAAGGGTAGCCAGCCCTGCCGCTCGTGGCTGAGCACGATGGATGCCGCCGCCCTCCAGGTGCGCCGACGGGCCGGTAGACAGCTGCTCGCGTGATCTTCGCACTTCTGTTTGCGTTTTAGAACGCCACGAGCGCCAGGTGGGTTACGATCGATTCGTACGTAGGTACCTTCAAGTGCGTTGCCCTCCTGATGGGAGAGACGGATGACCTCCACGGCGAAGCCGGCACGCCAGATCGAGCCGGGCACGTATGAGGCGTACATGCATGACTGCCCTGCGGTGGCCCTGCTCTCGACGATCAGCAATCGGTGGGTCAGCCTGACGATGTGCACCATCGGGGCATACGGCGACGCGATGCGATACAGCCACATCAGCCGCGAGATCCCGGGCGTCAGTCAGAAGATGCTCACCCAGACCCTGCGCATGCTCGAGCGCGACGGCATGGTGAAGCGGACGGCCACACCGACTGTGCCGGTACGCGTCGACTACGAGTTGACCCCGCTCGGGCAAGGCCTGTACGGCCTGCTGTCCCAGGTGCGCGACTGGGCCGCCGACAAAGCCGACGAGGTCGACGAGGCGCGCGCACGCTACGACGCCCGGCCGACCGACCAGTAACGACCGCAGAGGCCCCCGGCGGGCTGTCCGCCTGTGTCCTCGTGCGCGGCGGCGGGACACCGGGGAGCTGCGGGCGTCGCACGCTCAGGTGAGTTGACAATTCATCGTCTACTGCACGGCCGGACTCCAGGGCGTCCAGTTGAGCGCGGGATCCGTGCGCGCCTCTGCTGACCGGGGGCAGTCATGCGCATAGGCCTCGTACGTGCCGGACGCGACCGGGCGCGCCGACTTCGCCCATGGTGGCCATCTACCCGATCAGGGGCGTAACGCACTTTTAAGTGCCTACTTACCAATCGATCGTAACTCACCTAGCGTTCGTGGTGTTCTAATACGCAAACGGAAGAACAAAAATCATGCGCGCAGCAGTCGTGAAGAAGGTCGGTGGACCCGAGGCCGTCGAGGTCTTGGAGGTCCCCCTCCCGGAACCAGGTCCCCTCGAGGTGCGTATCAAGGTCGCGGCCGCCGCGCTCAATCCCGCCGACGCCGCTGTGTGGGCCGGGCACTTCAGGCCGGTGGAAGAGGTCGAATACACCGGACTCGGTCTGGACGCTGCCGGGACGGTCGATGCGGTCGGCCCGGGTGTCCTCCTGAAGGTCGGAACCCCGGTGATCGCGTTCGACGCCACCGTGCTGCGCCCCACGAAGGCCCAGGCCGAATACCTTGTGACCGACGTCAACTCCATCGCCCCCGCCCCGGAGGGCATGGACCTGACGCTCGCGGCGACGATCCCCCTCAACGCGATGACCGCCTCACTCGCCCTGGACTACCTCCCGCTGCGCCCTCGCGACACTTTGCTTGTCACGGGCGCCGCCGGGGCCGTAGGCGGCTACGCCGTCGAGCTGGCCCGGACGCGGGGTGTGCGAATCCTCGCGCAGGGGCGGCCCGAGGACGAGGACTTCCTCCGCGGTCGTGGCGCCACCTGGTTCGTGTCGCGCGACGCGGATTTGAGCGAGGCGGTGCACCGCTTCGCGCCGGAGGGCGTGGACGGCGTGCTCGACGCGGCGGCGCTGGGCGCCCCTGCGCTGGCAGCTGTCCGCGACGGCGGCATCTTCGTGAGCGTGAGGGCGGACGTGCTGCCGGCGCCGCAGCGCGGCGTGGTGGTGCGCCACACCGCCGCCGGTCCCGAAGCGACCCGTCTCTCGTACCTGTCCGCGCTCGCCGAGGTTGGCGTGCTGACACCGCGCGTGGCGCAGATCTACCCCCTGTCGCAGGCCGCCGAAGCCCACGCCCAGCTCGCCCGGGGCGGCCGGCGCGGCCGGCGCGGCCGGATCGTGCTGGTGCCCTGAACGCCGAGACCGACACACGACGCCGGAAGGAGCCGATCGTGAAGGAAGCCCCTGTTGTCACCGCAGTGACCAGGATCTCCGCTCCGGTGGAGGACGTGTGGCGCGTGCTCGTGGCGTTCGACGAGTATGCGCGGTGGCACCCGGTCCTTTCCCTCGACGCGAAGCCCGAACAGGTGGTGGTCGGGGCGGAGGTTCCGGGCCGCCTCTCGGGCGGCGACGCCGCCGAGCAGGACGTCACGATGAGGATCGTTGTCGTGGACGCTCCCCGCCGGCTGGTCTGGGAAGGCGGATCGCTCGACGCGATCCTCGGCAGGCACTCGTTCGTGCTCGCCCCCAGGCCGGACGGCACCACCGAGTTCACCGACTCCGAGGAGTTCTTCGGCGCCGCTGCTGCCGAACTCGTCCCGACACTCGACCAGCTCACGCAGGAGTACTCCCGGTACGGCGCCGCCCTGCAGGCACGCGTGGAGGGTCTGTCCGGCTGACGAGGTGGGAGCCGGGGGGGGGAGGGGCTGACGACCGTCGAGGACATGCCGTGAGATCTCGGTGGACGGCTTCGACATCGATGGCCGTGCGGGCGCAGCCCGCCGATCAACTGCGGCAGGGCCATGACGTCGAAGTTGCGTTTGTGCCCGTCGCGGTCAGGCGGGCTTGGTGCTGCGAAACGAGCGCCGGTAGGTGTCGGGTGGGACCCCTACGATCCGTTTGAACTGGCGCCGAAGTGTCGTGGCGGTACCCATGCCGGTGGCGCGGGCAACCGCCTCGATACTCTCGTCGGTGGCCTCCAGCAGCTCCTGGGCGCGCCGTACGCGCTGGGTCAGGAGCCACTGGATCGGCGTCTGCCCGATCACTGACCTGAACTGCCGTCCGAGATGGCGCGGGCTCGTGTTCGCCCTCCGCGCCATGTCGGTCACCGTCAGAGGCTGGTCCAGCCGTTCCTGGACCCAGGCGAGCAGGTGGGCAAGCGTGTGGTCGCCCGTGACCTGCACCGGCGTAGCCACGAACTGGGCCTGGCCACCGGGCCGATGTGGCGGCATGACGAGGCGGCGGGCGACGGAGTTGGCGAGGGCGGCACCGTGGTCGAGGTGGATCAGGTGGAGACAGAGGTCCACGGCGGCGGCCTTGCCCGCAGCCGTGAGCACGCTGCCGTTGTCCGTGTACAGCACGTCCGGGTCGACCACGGCCAGCGGGTGGCGTGCGCTCAACTCCTCGGCATGAGCCCAGTGGGTGGTGGCCCGGCGACCGTCCAGCAGGCCTGCGGCGCCGAGCACGAATGCCCCGGTGCACAGAGAGGCAACCCGCGCGCCCGATTCGTGGGCCGCGCGCACGGCTTCGATCAGCTCCGCCGGCGGCGGATCGTCGATGTCGGCGCACGCAGGCACTATCACGGTGTCGGCGCCGACCAGGCGCTCCAGCCCGTGGTCGGGCTCGACCATGAACGGGCCGACCTTCGCCGGTCCGGGTCCGCAGAGCAGTACGTCGTACCAGCCCTCCGTGGCTTCGCGCGGGGGATTGCCGAAGATCTCGTAGGCCACCGCCAGCTCGAAGTGCAGCAGGTGGTCGGCGGCCAGCAGCGCGACAGTGGGCATGTCCGAAAGTGTACGTGTGATGTCGTTCCGGACCATCACAGTCGGGTCCTTCCTGCGGCGAGACTCGACTCATCAGCACAACGAGACGCGGGGGAACCATGAGTACAGCGGCTGCGGTAGTGGTCTACGGGGCGACAGGGCACACCGGCCGTTTCATCGTCGCCGAACTACGAAGGCGTGGTTTCGCCGTTGTCATCTCCGGCCGTGACGCAGCTCAGTTGGAGATGCTGGCCGCCGAGTGGGGGGATGTGACGGTGCGGCCGGCCACCGTGGACGACGCGAGTTCACTGGACCGGGCTCTCGCCGGCGCAGCGGCGGTCATCAACTGCGCCGGACCGTTCGCGGTGACAGGAGGCCCGGTCGTCGAGGCAGCCTTGCGTGCGGGGATCCCGTACGTCGACGTCGCGGCAGAGATCGAAGCGAACGTTTCCACGTTCGCCGACTATGCGGAGGCAGCCCGAAAGGCAGACACACCCGTTGTGCCGGCCATGGCGTTCTACGGTGGACTGGGTGACCTGTTGGTGACCGCGGCGATGGGGGAATGGACTGCTGCGGACGTGGCGCACGTCGCGTACGGGTTGAGCAGTTGGCATCCCACGGCGGGCACCCGGGCGGCGGGTCAGGTGTCCCACCAGCGTCGGGCCGGCCGTCGCGTGCGGTTCGCGGATGGCGTGCTCCAGTATCACGACGACCAGCTCGCGGAGCAGGACTGGCTCTTTCCGGAGCCACTGGGCAGTCGAGCGGTGATCGCGGAGTTCACCATGGCCGATGTCGTCACCGTTCCCAGCCACTTGGCCGTGCCCGAGGTCCGCACGTACATGGCTGTCGAAGCCGCCCGGGACTTGGCCGAGCAGAACACGCCGGCGCCGGAGCCGGTCGACGCCCTGGGGCGATCGAACCAGACGTTCGTCGTCGACGTCCTGGTCCGGGCGGGTGACGTCGAGCGACGCGCAACGGCCCATGGCCAGGACATCTATGCGGTCACCGCACCCCTGGTCGTGGAGGCCGTCCAGCGAATGCTGGCCGGGCACACACGGACGACGGGCGTGGCGTCGGCCGGCGCGATGTTCGACGCAGCGGACTTCCTCCGGGCGCTGGCCCCGCACCTGTCGGTTGAGCTGCCGTTCTGACCGGCGACGTGCGCACCGGCCAGGCTGGACCAACTGGTGACGGGACGAATGCCAGGCGCTTTGGGCTCTCGACGCTGCCCCGGGAGGAGTATCCGAAGCTGCCTGAGCTTCCGGCTCTTCGCGGCGTAGAGGATGCGACGGAGTTCGCGGCGGCGGTCGCCCAGGTCGTGATCGCCGCAGGTCGTGACGATGCGCTTCCGGTGCTCACGGGGATCGGGCTGCGGCTGGACGGCGAGTCGATGACGCTGGCCGCCTCGGACCATTATCGGTATGCCGTGCGCACAGTGCCATGGAAGCCGGAGGAGGCGGATTCCGACGTCGTGGAGGTGGTGATACCGGGACGCCGGCTGACCGATATCTCCCGCTCGCTGGCGAAGTCCGGACAGGTCCGTATCGGGCTGAGCGACTCAGGCGGTCCGGGTGGCGGCTTGATCGCTTTCGAGGGGGCCGGGATGCGCACGACGCTGCGGTTGCTGGAGGGACGGCTGCCGCGCTATGACAAGCTGTTCGCTCTGGACAGCCCGGCCGTCGCCGTCACGGAGCGGGAGGCGCTCGCGGATGCGGTCCGCCGTGTCGCGGTCGTCGCAGAACCGAACAGCCCGATCCGGCTCGACTTCTCCGCTCAGGGAACAGTTCTCCTCCAGGCTGGATACGAGGACGACATCGCTTCGCAGCAGCTCCCGGCCACTCTGTCCGGCGCCCCTGACATGGCGGTCGCTCTCAATCCGGCATACCTGTTGGAAGCCCTCAACTCCCTCAGCGACTCTCAGGTGCGCTTCGACTTGCTCGGCCCCGGCCAGCGAGCGCTGCTCAGCGGTGCATCGGCTGCGGATGACGTGGCGCGTGAAGAGCACCGGCATCTCCTCATGTCGGTGCGACAGCTGAGCTGACCGGACGAAGAACGGTCTTGCAGTCGACCGCCAGGCGCAGTCGACGTGGCGGCTCCTTGGTTCATGACGGCCGCCCGCCGAACTGCCAGTCGTGGACCTCGATTGCGGCGTACCGGTCCGCGATCAGGACGGCACGTGCCGTGTCCGGGTCCAGGGCCCGAACCAGCACCGCCGTACCCAGCCAGGTGGCGCCGTCGTCGGACAGCAGCGGCCCGTACGCGATCAGTTCGTCCCGGTCGGCCGGCACGGCTAGGTCGGCGGCCTGCCCCGAACCGAGGCCGAGCACCAGGTACCGGTTGCCATCGGTCCGGCCACCAGGGAAATCCCACATGGTGCGCCCCAGCACGTTGTGCCACCGGCGCAACAGCACGTCCCGGTACACGCCGGCCTGATAGTTGGGCTCATCGAAGGCGAACGCGCGGGCGGCAGCAGCATCAGGCAGGTCGACGATGTGCACGCTGCCGGTGGGAGTGTCGCCGTCGTCGGCGAAGGTCGGGCCACGAGCGATCATCTCCGTCGCGTACCCGTCCATGTAGGACCAGTGGGCTTCAAGCAGCTCGTTGCGCATTTTGCCGGAGCCGGGCCGATCGCGGTGGTAGCAGAAGAACTCCATGCCCACAGACTCTCCCCAATCATGCGGCGGCATCAACGGGATTTGGGGACGATGACCGCACCTTCCAAGCACAGCAGCGTTCCGTCGGACCCGGCGTAGCCATCACGGATACGCGGTCACGACCAACTGCGGGCCTCTGACCGGAATCACGCGAAAGCCCAGCCGGTGGCCGCCCCCGTTGGCCACGCGAGGGCGTTGCGGTTGTGGTCTGACGGGACGACGAAGTCGGAGGGGGAGCCTCGCGGTTCTTCCCTGGTGTCAACCGGTCGATGGTTCTCGGAGCTGGTCCCACCGCTCCTTCACGGCGACGTGCGAGGGGAGCAGCCGCACGAGCGCTTGGCCCAGCTCGGGATCGTGGTCGCAGACGATCGACCTGCTTCCATCGCGCCATTCCAGCCGCAGCGATGTCTCCTGATAGCCGCTTGCGGTGTCCCCGGTGTGCTCAATCCGTACCGCGCTCACGTCGGCGATGCGCACCGTCCGCACGCCCGCGCGGCTGGCCAGCCGGATCTGGGCCTTGGTGAACTCGAACGCCCGCAGCACGTACCGGCGCCTGATCAGGCCGGCGCAGACGGTGAGCGCCAACAGCCCGGACAGGGTGAGCAGGGCCGAGGGATATACGTGGTCATGGAGCAGTTCCCGGGACCCTTCCACCACCAGCCCGATGAGACACACCAGTCCGATTCCCACCGAGGCGGCCGGGAAGTACCGGGCCTCGCATCGCACCGACTGATTCTTGCCCATCCCGACACCATGACGGCCCCCGCCGAAGGATCGCAAGCAGCCGGTCCATGAGCGAGCAGGGCGCGGATTCCACGGCTCGTCCTCGTGCACCCGACCCGAGGTTGAGCCCGGCCGGGGACCGGCGTACGAACCCATGCTCGCCGCGGTGCCGGCGACTGAGGCGATGACCGCGCCCGGCTTCCTGGGTCATCGCCTCAGCGGCTAGGAGGCGTGGAGCGGGCGTACCGGTCCGCGAGTCGGCGAAGGTGGGTGACCAGTTCCACGGGCTCGGTGACGTCGAAGTCGAAGTCGAGCATGCCCAGGTAGACAGCGAGGGCCTGCACCGTGTCGGCACCGGTGACCAGGACGCAGCTGTCGGCGTCGATCGCCTCGACCGTGCCGACCGCGGGGTTGATCTGTTCGATCACCGCCGTCGCCGGGGCATGGACGGTCACCCGCGCGTGGTGGCGCCAGGCCGAGCTCGACACTCGTAGGGAGACATACGCAGCGGCGCCGCCGGGCAGCTCGCGGGGGGCGAAGCGCGGTCCGGTCGGGGTACGGGGCTGGATCCGGTCGATCCTGAAGGTCCGCCAATCTTCGCGCTCGACGTCCCATGCCACCAAGTACCAGCGCTGCCCCCAATTCACCGCCCGATACGGCTCCACCAGGCGGCGGGTGGGTGAGCCGGAGTGGTCCAGGTAGTCGAAGCGCAGTCGTTCCCGGTCGCGGCAGGCGGATACCAGGGTGGTCAGCACATCCGCGGAGACGGAGGGGACCGGACGGTCGGCCGGCACGGCCACGGTGTACGCCTGGAGTGTCCGCACCCGACGGCGCAGCCGCGAGGGCAGCACTTGCTCGAGCTTGGCCAGCGCCTGCAGCGAGGTCTCCGCGGTGCCGGGGACGGCGCCCTGCGCCGCGGTGCGCAGGGCGATCGTCACCGCTACGGCTTCCTCATCGTCGAGAAGCAGTGGGGGCATCGCCGCTCCGGCGCCCAGCCGGTAGCCGCCGGTGGCTCCGCGCGTGGCGTCCACGGGATAGCCAAGCTCACGCAGTCGGTCGATGTCGTTGCGGACGGTACGGCCGCTCACCCCCAGGCGCTCGGCCAGTTCGGATCCCGGCCAGGCTCGCGGTGTCTGCAACAGGGAGAGCAGGCGCAGCAAACGTGCGGAGGTATCAAGCATGGAGCCCAGCCTGTTGTGTGATTAGGAACGTAACGTGCCTATATCCAGAATACTGTTTCACCCATGGAGACCAGCAGCAACACCGACGCCCGGGTCCACCCGTACCGCATCGACGTCCCGCAGGACGAGCTCGACGACCTGCGCGAGCGGCTGGCACGTACCCGCTGGGGCAGTGAGATCCCCGGTGCCGGCTGGAGCCGGGGTGTGCCCACCGACTACCTCAAGGCCTTGGCCGCGTATTGGGCCGACGGTTTCGACTGGCGCAAGGCGGAGGCGGAGCTCAATGAGTTCCCCCAGTTCACCACCGAGATCGACGGCCAGAACATCCACTTCCTGCACGTCCGTTCGCAGAACCCGGCGGCCGTCCCGCTGCTTCTGGTGCATGACTGGCCCTGCTCGTTCGTGCAGTTCGTCGAGGTCATCCGGCCGCTGACGGACGACTTCCACGTAGTCGTGACCTCAACGCCGGGCACCGGCTTCTCCGGTCCGCTCGGTGAGGCCGGCTGGAACACCGGCCGCATCGCGGGCGCGTTCGTCGAGGTGATGGGCCGGCTCGGCTACGGCACCTACGGCGTTCAGGGTACGGGCGGCGGCGCCTGGATCGCCGCCGAGATGGGACGCCAGGCTCCCGATCAGGTCATCGGCATTCACGTCAACGGCCTGATCACCTTCCCCTCCGGGGACCCCGCCGAACTCGACGGGCTGACCGCGCCCGAGCAGGAGCGGCTGGCCCGACTGGAGAACTTCCAGCAGGACAAGATGGGCTTCAACGCCATCCAGTCCACCCGCCCGCAGACCCTCGCCTATGGACTGCATGACTCGCCGGTCGGCCAACTCGCCTGGATCGCTGAGAAGTTCAAGGAGTGGACGGACCCCACCGCCGAGCTCCCCGAGGACGCCGTGGGCCGCGACCGCCTGCTGACCAACATCAGCGTCTACTGGTTCAGCGGCACGGCGGGCTCCTCGGCGAACCTCTACTACGAGGCGGCCCACGACGCGAGCGCCTGGGCTCCCAAGGCGCGCGGCACCGTCCCGACCGGCGTGGCCGTCGCCCGGAACACCGACGTCGCCATCCGCCGCTTCGCCGAGCGGGACCACAACATCACCCACTGGAGCGAGCTGGAGCGCGGCGGCAACTTCCTCTCGCTGGAGCAGCCAGAGGCGTTCGTCACCGACGTCCGCGCCTTCTTCGGCACACTCCGAGACTGACGCCTACGGTTGGTCACCGCGGGAATGCCCGGGCACCCAAGGCCTTGCAGCTCCAGGCCGGGATCGCCCGGGCTGAACCGCCCCGCGCTCGCCCTGACCGGCAACAACCTCCGCCCCGATCGATGGCACGCATAGCAATCACACCCACCGGATCGCCTGAGACGATGGGTGAATCGAGCCGGATCACCCGAGATGGTGACCCGGTCGAGTGAACAGGCGCCGCGTGAACAGGCGCCGCGAGAATCCCCATGTCACGCCGTTGTCAGGGCTTGAAGGAGTCCTTGGTCCTCCCTTTGGCGTCCCGCATCTTGCCCCGTGCTTCGAGGGCGGCGCCCTTTGCCGCGAGGGTTTCTTTGTGCATCGCGTGGGCCGCCTTCCGCACGGTCCTGCCGACGACCTGTTCGGCCTTTGCCTTGGCCTTCTCTCCGGCACTCATCTCAGTACCTCCGCGCAGTCTCACTGATCGAGTGCCCTTGCGGCAGGGGTGAAACCCCGTTGCGGGGCGCCCGATCTGGGACGGACGAGGTCCCGTGGGTCTGGGGGGACAGGACGGGGCCGGAACCGCGGCGGCCGGCCGCCATGGCGAGGGACGCCAATTCAGAGCTCCACGTCAGGCAGGTGTCCGTGTGATGCGGGTGATCGTGACGGTCACGGCGAGGGCGTCCGCAGTGCTGTGGGCCGTGACGAGCGGGATGAGGGACGCGCGGGTCCGGTCGTGGACTGTGCGGGCGACGTCCACGGCTCGGTGTCCCTCGGCCAGGACGCAGCGCACCTCCACTCGCCAGCCGGAGCCGTCCGGGTCACGGATCACACGGATGCCCGACATCGGCGAGGTGAACCTGTCCGCCGCGCCCTGCGCTGCCGCGGGTGAGGCGGCTGCGGCGAGACGGCTGGCGAGGGTGGGCTGCAGGGAGCGGACCCCACCGACTGCGAGGGCGGCCTCAGCGGCGATCTGGCGAATGTCGGCAGGGCCGCATGCGGTCATGGGGTGCCCCCTGGTCCGCTGCGGATGGTGTCAGCGTGGTTCGCCGACACGGTTGCGTGGTGCACGTCAATCACTGTGCAGTCGACCGCTGTCACCATCAGGCCGAGTTCACGGTCGGCGGCGTCGACCACCGAACGGCGCACGAGTTTGACTGTCTCAGGCAGCGGGCGGTCCAGGCCGGCGGTCAGAGTGATGCTCACGCGTACGGCGGTGCCCGGGTCGGCTCGCGTGATGCGGCAGCTGGCGGCGGTCACACCTGGTATCGCGTCCGCTGCGCGCCGCAGCACGGTGGCCGCGGTGTGTTCGGCGATCTGCAGGGTGCGCGTGGGGTCGTTCAGCGGCAGCATGGGCCCCAGCCGCACCTCGTGCCGGACGGTGTCCATGACGCGGGCGATGAGGTTCTCCGTGCTGAGGGGCGTGTGGTCCCGCAGGGCGTTCGTCGCCGCGTCCAGTGCGGCCAGTCCTTCGACGGCCTCGCGGCAGTAGGGGCAGCCGGCGAGGTGAGGGTCAAAGGACGGGCCGGTGTCCCGGGCCTGCTCCCAGGCGTGGCTGAGACTTCGCCCGCAGGTGAGCACTTCGTCGCCGGCGTGCCGGCGGACCTCGTCGAGGGGCGAGCCGTCTGGCGGCGCCGGTCGATGTCCGGGCTTCGGAGGCCGAGGGGGATGGTCGTCTAGCGCCATGGGCCCAGTGCCTCCTTCAAGGATCGTCGTGCTCGGTACAGTCTCCCGCGGACCGTTTGCTCGGTGGTGCCCGTCACCTGGGCGATCTGTGCGTAGGGCAGTCCATGCAGTTCCCGCAGGATCCAGCAGAGCCGCTGCTGCGGTTCCAGTGCGCCGAGCGCGTCGACCAGGGCGTCGGTGAGGGCGTCCTGTTCGGCAGACCGCGTGGGGGAGCTGCGCACGCCGGGGGCGGCGGGTTCGGCCACCGAGTTCAACGGTACCGGGGCCGGCCGGCGGCGCAGGGAGTTCAGGCACCGGTTGACGGTGATGCGGTACATCCAGGTGCTGAACGCCGAGGCATGACGGAATTCGGGCAGCCGCCTCCAGGCGCTGATGAACGCGTCCTGGACGGCGTCTTCGGCGTCCTGGACATTGCCGAGCGTGTGGAAGGCCATGGCGAGCAGGGGACGGCTGTGGCGCCGTACGAGAATGGCAAAGGCCTCCTCATCGCCTTCACCGGCGCGTATCGCCAGTAGGTCGTCCGGTGCGCCGGGCAGCCCGTCGGCCACGCTCGGGGGAGGGGTTCCCGGGGACGTGGACATACCGGGGACTTCCGCACGGCGCGGGGTAGGGCCGGCACTGTGCGTCACGACCGCACCTCCTCGCTGCGGTGTTACGCGTTCCCGGCCTGAGTGATGTGATGCCGGTTCGTGACGATTTGCCCAGCAGGTGTGTCCAACCTTGTGACGGGCGCCGTGCCGGTGCCCGCAGCGACTGATCGAGGCGACTGCCATGACGGACACCAGCGACCGTCCCGGACAGGACGGCACCCCCGGGACCACGACCATGCTGAAGGGGCCCACCGGCGCCGGCACATCCCCCGAAACGCGGGGCAGGACCACCATCGCCGACGGCGTCGTGGCCAAGATCGCGGGGACGGCAGCACGCGAGGTACCCGGCATCCACAACCTCGGCGCGGGCATGGCCCGTGCCATCGGAGCAATGCGCGAACGCGTAGCCGGCGGCGGAAGCGGCGACGTCAGCCGCGGCGTGAAGGTGGAGGTGGGCGAAAGCCAGGCGGCCGTGGACCTCGACGTCGTCGTCGAGTACGGCTATCCCATCGTCGATGTGGCAGGGGAGGTTCGCGTCAACGTCATCTCCGCCGTGGAACGCATGACCGGCCTGGAGGTCGTCGAGGTGAACCTCGTCGTCGACGACGTGAACCTGCCCGGCGAGGAAGACGAGACCGAGCCGGCCGAAGGCCGCGTCCAATGACCACCGGCAACAGGCGGCGTTCCGCTCCCACACGGGCGGAGCGCAACCTGGGCGGCAGCGGACGCCCGGTGAGACAGGTGAGTGAGCGATGAATACAGCAACAGTGGGTCTGGCAGCCGGAATGGCACTGGGATTCGCCGGCTACTTCGGCGGCTTCTGGGCCTTCCTCCTGGTAGCCGTCCTGGGCGCGGTGGGCTTGGCCGTCGGTCTCGTCCTGCAGGGCGACGCCGACATGTTCACCCGGCGGCAACGGGACATGTCCATCCGGCGGCAACCGTGAGCACCACCACCCCTGCCGCCCCATCACCTGAGCACCCGCGCGGCGTCCATGCGGACGACGCCCAAGGCCGCCCGCCGCCTGCCGGGCGTGGCGCGACGGTGATACCGGATCGAGTAGTGGCCCGCATCGCCGCCAGGGTCGCGAGCACGGCGCTGCACCGGCTCATCGGTCCGCGACATCCGTTCACGGATCTGGCCGCACCTGCTGCCCGCGTGACCACGTACGACGGGACGGCACAGCTGGCGCTGTCGGTGGACCTTCCCTACCCCACTGACATCGCCGTCACCTGTCGGCAACTGCAACACGAGGTCACAGAACGAGTGGCCCAGCTGACCGGCCTGGACATCAGCGACGTGAAGGTGACCATTCGGCGGCTGGCCACCGCCGGCCGACCAGGCCGCGTCCAGTGACTCCGCCACCCCGCCGCACGGACCGGCCCATCCGCCCGGCCGATCGTCACACCACCCACAAAGGACGGCCGCCATGACGCTCAAGGCCGAGGAAGCTGCCGACACGGGCTGGCCCGGCAGACACGCTCCCACGACGAAACCCCCGCCGCACGACGGTTGGGGAGCGAGGTCACCTCGCCTGTGGTCGGCACGCCGCATCCCAGCCGCCCTGGTCGCTCTGGTGACGCTCTGCGCCTCCGGGGTGCTGCTGTACGACGTGATCGCCGTGCGCGCCGGCCGGCGGGCCGGGGCGTGGCGCACCCGCCTCGCCGACGAGATGGCCACCCGCCCGGTCGACGACCTTTGGCTGCTGATCGGTGGCGCCGTCGCCGTCGTCCTCGGCCTGTGGCTGCTCATCCTCGCCCTCACTCCCGGCCTGCGCCGACTGATTCCGCTCCGGGCGCCTGACGGCTATGCCGAGATGGGCGCCTGGCTGAACCGTCGGGGCGCCGAATTGGTGTTGCGCGACGCCGCGTTGCGGGTCCCCGGCGTCAGCCGAGCCCGAGTCCGGGTCGGACGCCGCCGCGTCACAGCCCGCGCGGACGTCCGCTTCCGCGACCCCGCGACCGTCCGGGACGACCTCACCCAGGCCCTGCGGAACCAGTGCCGTCAGCTCGCTCTGGCACATACCCCGCGGCTGGCGGTCCGCACACGACACCACACCCGCTGACCCCGCTCCGGGAGCGCGCCATGAACGGTCGATCCACGCTCAACCGTCTCCTCCTGGCCATCAGCGGCCTGGTGCTGCTGGGCGGCGGTCTGCTGATACTCGCCGCCGGCCTCGACCTCTACCGCCGGCTTCGCCTGGCCCCACCCGCGGACTGGCCGCTGACCACGCCCCACGACGTCCTGCTCAGCGGCGCCGACCGTATCCGCTGGAGCGACCAAGGCTGGTGGTGGTGGCCCGCGGTCATCGCCGGCCTCACCCTGGCAGCCATCCTGGCTCTCCTCTGGCTGCTCGCCCAAGTGCGTCGCCACCGCCCCGGTTCAGTACACCTAGGCGGCACGCCTCCACCCGAAAACGTCGAACTGCGAGGCAGCGCCCTCAGCCACGCCGTCACCGCCGAAGCGCGTGCCCTGACCGACGTCGAGCACGCGAACGCCCACATCACCGGACGGGCGGCACACCCCCGCCTCCATATGGCCCTGACCCTGACGGATCACGGCACACCCGCCCCCGTCCTGCAGGCGCTGTGTCAGGGCCCCGTCGCGCACGCACGTGACTGCACCGGGTTGACCCACCTGCCTACCCGGGCGCGTCTCGACGTCGGCAGGCACAAGGCGCGCCGCGTCGAATAGAGCGCCGTCATCGGGCGCCGTCATCGGGCGCCGTCATGGGGCGGAACGAAGGCACTACACGCCCAACGCTTCCACGCCCGGGCGGCCGGCCTGCCCGCATCGACGGCGACGCGACCGCCGGTCCGGCCAACCCCTACGCCCGGACCAAGGCCGTGCGCGAGCAGGTGTCCGCCGAACGCGGCGTCACGGTGCGGGAGTTGCCGGCGGCGTTCAACACCGTGGTGACCGCGCCATCGACTCCGTCGACGTTCTGCGCCGACCGCGCGACAGCACAGGCTGGGGTACGGTCACTGTGAGCGGGCATGTGAACTGCTCGGCCGGCAGGCCGGGCTGACCCTCGCCCAAGCAGTCGAGGACGCGCAGGGATGGTTCGCTGCACGAGAGAGCGTCCTGAGAGCGTCCTGACGCCCTGGACGGAACCGGAGGGCCAACAGTCCGCGACTGCTGCGCGGGAGGCTGCCGAGCCCGAGACCGCTGCGGCGGATCAGCCGACCTCCGACCTACTTCTCCGGGGCGGTCTTCTCTCCGCCCGCCGTCGCCGCTAGTGTCGTTCTCTGCCCGATCCGCTTTTCGATCGTTTCCTCGATCTCAACACTCAACGTTTCTGCCGGCGCTGGAGCCGACGCCGACGCGGAATTGGATTCCGCCCCGTCTGCGTCATCATGGACGACTCCTGGCGGCGGGGGGCGGTGCCCGCGACGGGCGTCGTTCTCCCGGACCGTCCCACCGTGCAGCGGAAGGTTCACCGTGACACCGCGGCAGTGGTTTCGTCGTACCGCACCGGATTTACGCTGTACCGCACGAAGGTTTCGCAACTCCGCACCGGCTCGGACGGGAACCGCCTCCTACCGTTCAGCCCTGCAGACCCCCGGCGCGGCGGCCTTCTTCCTGGCCGCGGCTCCCGCCCGGGTCGGGGTGGCCATGGCCGGCCTCGGCATCGTCTGGCTGGTCCATGCCGAGACGGGGTCCTTCGGGGTGGCCGGCCTGGTCACTGGCTCGTTCGCCGTGGCGGAGACCCTGGTGGGCCCGCAGACGGCCCGTCTCATGGACCGTTTCGGACAGCCGCGCGTCCTCGTCCCGCTCCTGTGCGCCCATGCCGCAGCGATCACCGCCCTGGTCGCGCTGGCCCTGACGGGGGCGCCCACGGTGCCACTGATGGCGGCCGGCCTCGCCGCCGGGGCGACCATCCCGCAGATCGGTGCGCTCTCCGCGGCCCGCTGGTCGGCCCTGCTGCACGGCAGGGCAGAACTCACCCCGGCCTTCGCACTCGAGACGATCAGCAATGATGCCGCCTTCCTCCTCGGTCCCGCCCTCGCGGTGCTGACGGCGACCCAGGTGCACCCGGTCGCGGGTACGGTGCTGGCGGGGGCGCTCGTCGTCGGCGCCGGACTGGCCTTCGCCGCGTTGCGTCGTACGGCCCCGGAGCCCGCCGCAACGCCCGCCCCGGATCGTACGGCCGCCCGGGGCCCGGGGGCTCTGTCGACCCGGAACTTCGCCACCCTGCTGGCGGTCAATCTGGCCCTGGGCGTCTTCTTCGGCTCGATGCAGGTCTCGGTGAGCGCCTTCGCCGACGTTCACCACGCCGCTGCGGCAGCCGGGTTCCTGTACGGACTGATGAGCGCGGCAAGCCTGCTGGCCGGTCTGGCCTATGGGCGCCACCGCCGGCACACACCGCCCGCGGCCCAACTGCCCCTGATCCTGGCCTTTCTGGCCTGCGCATCGCTGCTGCCGCTCCTGGCCGACGCCCCCTGGCAGCTCGGCCTTGCCCTCCTGCTCCCCGGTGCGGGCGTCGCTCCATGCATCATCGCCTCCTCGACGCTTGTCGAGTCGGTCATGGACCGGTCGGTCCTGACCCAGGCCTTCACCTGGACGAACTCCGCGAGCGCGGCGGGGATCGCCGTCTCTGCCGCCGCGGTCGGCCGACTCGTCGACGGTCCAGGCGGCACACAAGCCGGCTTCACCGTCCCCTTCGTCGCCCTGACCGCAACGGCAGCCCTGACCTGGTCCAGCCGTCACACCCTCACTACGAGTACCAAGGCGTCCACGCAGCTGCCGTCGGAGACAGATGCGACGGTCGCCGCCCCCCTGACCGACCATCACGCGGAATCCGACAGGGGAACGGGGCAGGGCTGATGGGGCGTGCGTGGGCGGCGGGTGACACTTGGCTCGCCTGCGTTTGCCCCGGGGCCCGTGTGCACGCAGCCACCGTGACGGGGCGGAAAAGGGCGTGCTCCGTACGAAGCTGTGTTGCTACGATCAGGAGCATGATCACGCCTTCGCCTCAGCACCGGATGATGCCCCGCCGACGGGGCTGCTGAGAACGGACGCGTACCGAATCCGAGGCCCCGGGACGGGGCCTCGATTGTTGTGCGAACAGGTCTCGCCACCCGGTAGGAGGACCGATGACCGCACGACGCCACTACTTCACCACGACCATCCCGTACGTCAACGCCCGCCCACACCTGGGCTTCGCCCTGGAACTGGTCCAAGCGGACACGTTGGCCCGTCACCACCGCCACCGCGGCGAGCAGGTCCGGCTGCTCAGCGGAACCGACGACAACTCTCTGAAGAACGTCCTGGCCGCCGAAGCGGCCGGCTCCGACGTGCAATCGTTCGTCGACCGCAACGCCGACGCGTTCGCCGCACTACGTGGTCCACTGGCGCTCTCACTCGACGACTTCATCCGCACCAGCAGCGACCCCCGTCACCGCGTCGGAGTCGAACGGCTGTGGCGCCAGTGCGCCGCGTCCGGCGACCTCTACCGCAAAGAGTACGAAGGCCTGTACTGCGTTGGCTGCGAGCAGTTCTACAGCCCTGACGAACTGGTCGAGGGACGGTGTGGCGAGCACGGAACCGAACCTCAACTCGTCGCCGAAGAGAACTGGTTCTTCCGGTTGTCCCGCTACGCCGACCGCCTCCATCAGCTGATCTCCAGCGGTGACCTGCGCATCGAGCCCGTCGCCCGCCGCAACGAGGTCCTCGCCCTGATCGAAGGTGGCCTGCACGACTTCTCCATTTCCCGTTCCCACGGCCGCGCCCGCGGCTGGGGGATCCCCGTACCCGATGACCCGAGCCAGGTCGTCTACGTGTGGTGGGACGCCCTCGGCAATTACGTCACCAGCCTCGGATACGGCACCGGTGACGCCGCATACGACCGGTGGTGGTCGACCAGCGAGCGCCGCGTCCACTTGGTCGGCAAGGGAGTTGTGCGCTTCCACGCCGTGTACTGGCCGGCCATGCTGCTGTCGGCCGGACTTCCGCTGCCCACCGACATCCTGGTCCACGACTACCTCACCGTCGACGGCCGCAAGATCAGCAAGTCGGGTGGGGCCACCGTCGACCCGGCTGCGCTGGCCGCGGCCTACGGCACCGACGCGGTGCGCTGGTGGCTCCTGCGCGACGTGCCCCGGGTCGGGGACGCCGACTTCACTCCCGACCGTCTGACCGCCCGCGCGGACGCGGATTTCGCCGGAGGACTGGGCAACCTCGTCCACCGCATCGTGACCATGGTCCACCGCTTTCGCGGCGGGACGGTCCCCGCCGCTGCCCCCGTAGCTTCCGATGTGACGGCGTTGGCGGACGCCTGCCGGCAGGCTCCCGGCCTTGTCGATGCCGCCTTGGCCGACTTCGACTTCCGGCGCGCCACCCGCGCTGTCTGGAACATCGTGGAGGAAGCCAACCGATGCATCGACGCCACCCGGCCCTGGGAACTGGCCCGAGCAGAGCGGCAGGGCGACAGCGAAGCGGCGAAGCGTCTCGACGCCGTCCTCGTCACACTGGTCACCGCATGCCGCGTACTGGCCGGGGAACTACGACCCTTCATCCCCGATGCCGCCACGCGGATCACCGGACAGCTGAGACCGGTCGACGGGCGTCTGCCCGCAGCACAGCCGCTGTTTGCCCGTCTCCGGGAGGACGCTCAGCCGGTGTGAGATCCGGTGCTCCACTGCTCCACTGCTCCGGGCTCCAAGAACCTGGTCGCCCTCTCTCGATCTCCGTGCGGCTTCGAGAGAGGTGCGCCCGGGGCGCTGACCAGCTCAGGGACCGGTTGAGATTCTCCACAACCTTGACCTTCGGTTACCGCTCGAACTCCAACTGCCAGTGGGCTCGCTATCCAGTGGCTCTGCTGATCATTCCGGGCCAGTCGGGCGACGCTCCGCAGCCCATCCCGGTCGTGGAACGCTTCCGCGTCGTCCGCGTCGTCCGCATCGGTCGTATGGCTCCGATCATGATCCTCCGGGCAGACCGTAGCCCTTCGAGTCCGGCTTCCAATCCTGGGCGAGGAGACCGAGCAGCACCTCGTCCAGGAACTCGCCCATCACCCAGGCCGAGGAGCGCAGCACGCCCTCGCGGACGAAACCGTTGCGCTCGGCCGAGCGCAGCATCGCGGCATTGTCGGAGAGCGTCTCGATCTGCAGGCGCCACAGGCCGCGTACCACAAAGCCGTAGTGGCACAGCACCGCGACCACATCGGTGCCGTAGCCCTTGCCTCGGGCGGACGGCAGCAGCCCCAGGCCGACGTGCGCGGACCGGTTGTGGTTGTCGATGCCCCACAGCGTCGCGGTGCCGATCAGCGTGCCGCCTTCCAACTCCACGACGGAGAACGGGACATGCCCCTGTTCCTTGTCGTCCACCACGAGCCGTGGGTCCTTCGAGCCGGGCGTGATCGGCCGCCACGGGCCGCCCTCGGCCCGCGAGGCGTTGACCACGTCGTCGTAGAGCTCGGCCCGCAGGATCGGAATGTCGTCGTCGTGACGGGCCCGGAGCCCGACCTTGCTGCCACTAAGCATCCAAGATTCCTATCCGACCTGGCTCGCCGACGGCAAACCGATAAGGCAACTGCGTGGGCCACGCCCCCAGAGCCTGAGGGAACACCGCAGGACCGACAAGATCTGCCGGAAAGGCTCTGACTAGGGGAACGCAACCAGCGGCTTACGGCGATACTCGCGCGAACTCATACCGAGCTCGCTCACTTCCGGGGTTCGGTCCGTGCACCCTTGCCTCCCTGGATGCCGCTCTGATCGCCGGTGGCGAGCGACGAGGCGCGGGCACGCTCCGTGCGGGACTGAGGGGGTGTCAGCCGCGGATGAGTTCGGTGAACCGCTGGGTGTTGATGTTGCCGCCGGATGCGATGATGCCGACTCTGCGCGGAGGGTTGTCGACGCGTCCGGCCATGAGGGCGGCAAGGGCGGTGGCGCCGCTGGGTTCGAGGACGATCTTCAGGCGCTCGAAGGCGAAACGCATCGCGTTGCGGATCTCCTCATCGCTGACGAGGGCGATGGCGTCGACCAGGCGCTGGTTGATGGCGAAGGTGATCTCGCCGGGGGTGGGCAGGGCCTGCCCGTCGGCGATGGTGCGGGGAACGGGGACGGTGACGCGTTCACCGGTCGCGAGGGAGCGCTTGGTGTCGTCGCCGTCTTCAGGCTCGACGCCGATGATCTGGATACCGTGGTGCAGTGCTTTGGCGGTCGTGGCGCTGCCGGCTATGAGGCCACCGCCGCCGACGGGCACGATGAGCGCGTTGAGTTCGCCTGTTTCTTCGAGGAGTTCGAGTGCGGCGGTGCCCTGGCCGGCGATGACGTGGGGGTGGTCGTACGGAGGGATGAGCGCCAGGCCGCGGTCTGCGGCCAGGGCCTGTCCGAGCGCGGTGCGGTCTTGGTTGTAGCGATCGTAGGTGACGACCTCCGCTCCGTATCCGGCCGTGGCCTCCAGCTTTGAGCGCGGGGCGTCCTGGGGCATCAGCACGACCGCGCTGGTGCCCAGTTCGCGGGCAGCCAGAGCCGTGGCCTGGGCGTGGTTGCCTGAGGAGTAGGCGGCGATCCCCTGCGCCAGCTGCTGAGGGGGAAGCTGCGCGGCGGCGTTGTACGCGCCGCGGAACTTGAAGGCGCCGATCCGCTGGAAGTTCTCGCACTTGATGAACACTTCCGCGCCGACCATGGCGTTCAGGGTGCGAGAGGTGAGCACGGGGGTGCGGTGGGCGATGCCGTCGAGGCGTGCGGCGGCGTCACGGACGTCGTCGAAGGTGACGGGCGGGCTTGCGGCCATGGTGAATCCTCGCGAGGTCAGAGGTGGGAGTGGTGACGCGGGAGGCGGCGGGCCGGTGGCCCGGCCCCCGCTGGCTGGTCACCAGCCGCTGATGCGGTTCCAGACGGCCTCGATGGCGGGCGCGGGGTCCGCCGCCCGGGTGCAGTGTCTGGCCCGCGGTGGACGGGGTGGGGTTCACAGGGCTACTTCCATTTTCTTGAGAAGGGCCAGGCCCAGGTAGAGGTCCTGCAGGCCGATCCCGGAACTGTCGAAGATCGTGACATCGCTGTCCCTGCCGCGCCCCGCGGCGCGGCCGGTGAGGACCTCGCCGAGCGGGGTGAGCGCCGTGTCCTTGGGTGCGTGCCGGCTTTCGCCCACGCGCCGGGCCTGCTCGGGAAGATCGCAGAAGACGCTTGCACCGGTGAACAGTTCGGGCGGCAGTTCCCGCTTGCCGGGCGAGTCGGCCAGTAGGTGCCGACCTTCACCCCGGCGTGTGTCGCGGAAGCGGCCGGTTTGAGGGTGAAAGCGGCCGGTTTGAGGGTGAACTGGTTGCGCTGGTCGGATCCGCGCGCGACGAGACTCGGCAATACGGTGCCGTCCACCATCGCGGCAAAGGCGGCGCGGGCCGCTTCCAGGGCGAGCTGCTCGTCCACCAGAGCGGCCGTCTGTTCCTCGGTGATGTGCAGCAGGCGGCGTGCCCCCGGCCGCTGGCCGTGCGGCAGGGCGCTGTTGCGGTCAGTGGAGGGCTGCTTTTCCGGACTAAGAGATCGCCCTTGGCTGTACTTCGCGCAGGGCCCGGGCGGCTTCGAGGGTTCGCCCGCCGTTGCTGGTGACGGGCTACAACGACTTCATTTGTGGTCGCGCAAGAAGGCAGGGATCTCGTCACGGGTCGGGTAGTTCGGCAGGGGGGCTGGCTTGTCCTCAAGGAACGCAGTGATGACGGCGGCGGCTCGGTCGTTGTTGTCGTCCAGGCCGTTCCACATGTGGTGTCCGACTCCGGGCATGTACTGCGTGCGCTGGATGGCGAGGTCATTGGCAAGGACGGTGGTCTCCCATTGACGAAGCTGGGAGGAGCACTCAGCGATCATCAGCATCGCGGGAGTCCGGGAGCGCCTCAGCTTCGAGGCGATGGAGGGGGAGTCCTTGACCGTCTGCTGGATGCGGAGGCTGGCGGCGGGGCTGAAGGAGAAGTTCTGTGCGGTGTCCTCGGCGGGGATGCGGTGCGCGTCGCGAGCGCAGTAGGCGGACGCGGTGTCGCTGCCGAGGTCTGCGGCGGTGAAGGCATTGTCGCCTTCGGCCTGTCCGATCAGTCCGGTGTCGGGGGTGAGGAGTCCGAGTCGCATAAGGCCGAACGCCACGGCGTACCGGGGGACGTGCGTCGATCGCGGTCCGGTCATGGCCGGCGCGAGGCCCCGTGCGGATTTTCGGCCCTTGTGCCCGGCGATGCGGGCGGTAGGGCCGTCCATGGGGCCGGGCTCGGCGATGATCGCCCGGTGCAAGCGTGCGGCGACGCTCGGGTCGGCCAGGGCTCGGGTGAGCACGGCCCCGCCTGACGAGAATCCGAGGATGTCGACCTTGCGCTTGTTCAGGCGGTCGACGAAGGCTGCGAGGTCGCGGACCGGCCTGGAGATCGTGTACTGGCTCATAGGGAGCAGGTCGCTTCGTCCGCCACCGGCCTGTTCGTAGGCGTAGACGTCGTATCCCTGGCGTGCCAGGAGTTGCAGGAACCGGTGGTCGAGCACCGAGATGCCGCGGACCGGTCCGCCGTTGAGGTACACGAGCGGGATGGGATGCCGGGTGCCGGGGTTCGCGGGCGGGTAGTGGTACACCGCGACCCGGCTGCCGGTGGACAGGCTCCAGTGCTGCGTGGTCACGAACGGCAGGGTGGGCGGGTATCGCCGGGCCGTCGGCACCGTCGGGATACAGACCGACGCCGTCAATGCTGCCGCGACAACCACCGGCAGGAACGGCACGAGCCGCGCCGGCCAAGTGCGGCGCCGACCCAGCCACATCGCGAGCACAGCTCCGACTCCAAGGGTCGTCAACCATGCGGCGAGCCCCGAGCCTGCTCCATCTGTGAGGGCGATCAGTGCGAGAAAGACGACAACCAGCGCCGTGACGGCGGCTAGGGCCAGCAGTAAGCGACCGGTGAAGCGGACGAGACGTATGGCGGACGTAGGCACGGCGGACCTCCGACAGTTTCAGAACGCTGTTTCAAAACGACGTTATCAGAGGGGGTAGGCTGCTGACCGTGGGTAGGCCGAGAACAAACGACGAGGCCGTCAAAGAGCGGCTTGTGGAGTGCGCGACCGAGATGCTCGCCACCCGTCCGCGGGAGTCGCTCACCGTCCGCGCCGTGGCCGCTGCCGCCGAGGCGTCGACGACGGCGGTGTACTCCCTGTTCGGCGGTAAGGACGGGCTGATCGGTGCGGTGCGCGACAGAGCAGTCGCTGGCCTGTTCCAGGACGTGTCGGCGGTGCAGACCTCCGCGGACCCTCTCGCCGACCTCTACGCGCTGGCCGTCGCCTACCGTCGCTGGGGGCGAGCACACAGCCACCTGTACACGGTGCTGTTCGGTGGTGTGCAGTCCTTCGACCCGTCGGGGGAGGTCGGCGCCAGTGACCCGATCCGTCCGCTTCTCGCGGCGATCGATCGTGCCGTGACAGCGTCCGTCCTCGTCGGTGAGGCAACGTCGATCGCTCTGTCGATCTGGGCCACCCTCCACGGGCTGGTGACTCTTGAACTGGCTGGGGCCTTCGACGCCGCGACGGCCGAGGCCGCATTCCGTTGGGCGATTCACGCCACGTTGCGCGGATGGACGACCCCGGCGGTGTTCCGCAGCCTTCGCCAAGCAGAACTCGCTCATTGACAGGATCAGGGCTGGTTAGCGGGGCCCTCCCGGTCCCCGCCGGGGCGAGGGTGCATGGTGGTGAAGACCGGCATGCCAAGGTCGACCAGCTGAGGCCGACCATCGGTCGGAGATCGCTTGAGGCTGCTGAGCTTGGCCATCGCAGCGTCGAAGCTGCCCTGGAGTCCCTCGACTTCGCCGAGCCAGCCGTTGGCGCGGGCTTCGCGGATGCGCTCTCGGAGGTTCTGGATGATCTCGATGAGGCGTGGCTTCTGGCGGGGATCCATCTGGAGGACGGGGCAGCGGATGCAGGCGTGTTCGTGCTTGCAGGGGGTTCCGTAGGGTCGCCCACAGGTACCCAGTGACACCTTGCGGAGCTCCAAGTGCTGCTGGAAGTCGTGCCACTCCTGCTCGGTGGGCTCGCGGTACTCGTCCTGCGGTCGGTCAGCCCGGCGCCGGTCGAGGAAGCCGCGGTAGGTCCGCACCAGGTCGTCCTGGAAGACCGCAAGGTATGCCTGAGTGGTGGTCAGTGTCTTGTGTCCCAGGATGCGGGCGGCGATGTGGACGGGCAGCCCGCCGGTGACGGCCTCGGTGGCGAACATCCGGCGGAAGTCGTGCGGGGTGTAGATCAGGGGCGCGGGCGGCCGACGCCGACAGCGGGAAGGAATTCGTACTCGCCACCGTGCTGGGCGATGACCAGAGTGAGTCCCAGCGCAACGGGCTGGTGGCGGGGCTCAACTGCCTGATGATGAGCCGGATCGTCCTGCCGGGCTCCGACGCGTCCCTCATCGGCTTTGAGTTCATGGTCGACGAACAACGGCCGCGGCGGAACCGGTCCGGTTCCCGCCAGCCGGACGGAGTTGGCCCGCCGCGATCCTTGCCGGGTCATGCGAGCTCACCGCCGAACAGCACGTCCAGGTCGCTCGCCTCGTAGCCGTGGGCCGACGAGGGCGGCGGAAGGGCGGCACGTTCCTTGACGTCGGCGAGGTACTCCTGGACGCGTGCGATCACCTGCTCTTCGTCCTCGACTAATGGTGACGTCGGGTATTGGAACTGTCTGAATGCCTCGGCTGGGCTGCGGGGTTACTGAGGGAGTTGTAGCTCCTGCGACGTCTGGTCGGCGTCGGTGTGGAGTCCGGAGCAGAGCAGGTTGAATGCCTGGGCTGCCGCTGTGGCGATGCTGTCGCGGGCGTCGGTGGGTGGTTCGCCGGACAGGATTCGTCGCTGCAGTTCGCGCAGGGCGGCCCGGTGTATGCCGGCGATGGCGCCTGCGAGGAGCGTGAGCATCGGGTGGTTGCCCTGGTTCCATCTGGTGGAGGTGTTCGGCGTGTGTTCGGCCAGGGCGGTGGCCAGCGCGGCCTCGGCGCCTTCGCTGATCTCGCGTTCGCGTGCGCGCAGTGCGGTGCTGTCGCGGATGACCTGCCAGAACCGGGGCGCGTCGGGGTGGAGCCCGAGTGCGGGGTCGTCGTGCCGCAGGGCGGTCAGGAGGTCGTCGCGGATGGTCTCCACTGGGCAGGCGCCAGGTGCACGGTCGCGTACCAGTGTGGCGAGGTGGCGCTCTACTTCTGCCTGGCGATCGAAGAAGAGGTCTTCCTTGGTGGGGAAGTAGTTGAACACGGTGTTGGTGGAGACACCTGCGTGTCGTGCCACCTCAGCGACCGTGACCTGGTCGAAGCCGTGCTCCAGGAAGAGGGGCAGGGCCGCGTCGGCGATCGCCGTGCGGGTCTGCTGCTTCTTGGTCTCTCGAAGGCCCATACCCAGATGATAGTGTCACCACAAATTTGCAGTGACACCAAGATTTCTGGGGTGGGGTAAGCATGACCTTGCACTTCGGCATCTATCCGGGCGGGATCCTGGGCGACGACCAGGGCATCGTCCACCCGGTCCGCCCGGACGTGCCGGACCGCATCACTGAGGCGCTTGACACGCTCCAAAGCGACACGGCCAGCCTGTCGGTGCGCGCCTACCACTCGTTCGCCGCGACCGTGACGCCGCTGGAACCGCCCACGCCCGCCGATCCCGCGACGTATCTCCAACGGGGCCGCAAGCTGGACCTCGTGCTGCAGTTCCGCGAGCCATCCGGCGAGTTGGAGGGGTGGCGGGAGTTCGTCCGCGAGGCCGTCCGCACCGGTGGGCCGCACCTGGCATCCGTCCAGATCTGCGAAGAGCCCAACGCCGACCTGCCCGCGGTCGACGGCAGCACTCCCAACGTTCTGAACGCGCTCGTTGAGGGGGTTGTCGCGGCCAAGCAGGAGGCCCGGGCCCTGGGTCGCAGCGTGGCGGTCGGCTTCAACGCCGTGCCGACCTTCGATCCGGCCGACACCTTCTGGTCCGAGCTCGGCGCCCTGGCCGACGACCGCTTCCGGCAGAGCCTGGACTACGTCGGCCTGGACTTCTTCCCGGACGTGTTCCGTCCCATCGCCGCCGATCAGTTGGCGGAAGCGGTCACTGCGGTCCTCACCGCATTCCGGCGCACCGACCTGCAGAGAGCCGGCATCCCCGGCAGCGTCGCGATCCGCATCTGCGAGAACGGCTGGCCCACCGGCCCGGGCCGCACCGAGCAACGACAGGCCTCGGTCCTCGAAACCGTCGTGCGGACCGTGGCCGCCCTCTCCGCCGACCTGAACATCGACGGATACTCGTTCTTCGCCCTGCGAGACGCCGACAGCACCGCCGAGGGCCTCTTCCACCGCTTCGGCCTGCTGCGCGATGACTACACCCCCAAACCGGCCTTCGAGACATACCGGCGTCTCATCGACGAACTGGGCGGTCCGGCGGTCGCGCCGCACTGATCACCGGAGGTCACGTACGTCTTTTCCTTGCTGGAACGATCGGGTGGCTCGCTGGCTGATCTCGGCGGCGTAGGCGGTCCAGTCGCCCGCGGAAAGCCGCTGCCAGGAGACGGCGACGTCGGTGTGGATGCCCACGGTGCGGGCGAGGACCGCGGCGGGGATCTCGGTGGCGAGTTGGAAGAGCGCGGTGCTGCGGGCCTGGTTGGGCCGGATTCCGAGCTGGTTGAGGCGTTGTGTCAGCTGTGTGGTGCTGATCGGCCGTCCGGGCTGGCGGCAGCGCCCTCACGGGTTATGCCGGTAGAAGGTTCGGGCATAGGCGGCGCGGGGGGGGGGGGGCCGGCCCCCGCGCGGGGGGGGCCCCCCCGGGGGGGGTGGGGGGGGCCCGCGGGCCCCGGCGCCCCCCCCCCCCCCCCCGCGGGGGGGGGGCCGGGGGCGGC
>NZ_JBHVWZ010000004.1:368236-433671 GCF_042881985.1 Streptomyces sp. NPDC058246
GTCCCCGTTCCGGTCGCGGCCCCGCTGGTGTGAAGGTCGGTCACCCGGCGGTCAGCAGCAGCCACTCGCGGCGACCGGTTCGTTCGCGCCGGTGTCGGCCGAGGCCGGGTCGGGGCAGCAGGTGCTGCCTTGCTGCTTGGCAAGGGTGTCGGCGTCGGCCTTCACGACGTACACCTCCCAGGGTTCCTGGCCCGGCCCGTGAACCCAGACCTTGTCCTGGAGGGCGTAGCAACACGTGGTGTCGTTCTCCACGTCCGTGGTCAGGCCCGACTCGGCCAGCCGAGCCGTAGCCGTGTGGACGGCTTCGGTGGAGTCGACCTCGATGCCCAGGTGGTCCATGCGAGTGGCCTCGCCCGCGCTGCCTTCGACGAGGACGAGCTTGAGCGGGGGCTCGGCGATGGCGAAGTTGGCGTAGCCGTCGCGGAGTTTGGCGGGTTCGGTGCCGAAGAGCTTGGTGTAGAAGGCGATGGACGCGGCGAGGTCGGGAACGCGGAGGGCGAGCTGGATGCGAGACGACGACATGACGAACCTCCTTGCACGGGTGGGGAGTTCAGCAGCCGCCGGGGGAGACCGGGGCGCCGATGCCGATCTGGAGTGTGGTCGGGGTCGCGCAGCAGCCGCCGCCTTCGCCGCCCTGCGCGGTCTCGGGCTCGTCGAAGAGGCCCGCGCCGCCGCAGACTCCGGTCTCCGGCAAGGTCAACTCGACGCGCTCGGCGGCCTCCTGGTCTCCGGCGAGTGCGGCGGTGATGGAGCGCACCTGCTCGTAGCCGGTCATCGCGAGGAACGTGGGGGCACGACCGTAGGACTTCATGCCGACCAGGTAGACGCCCTGCTCCGGGTGGGAGAGCTCGTTCACGCCGTGCGGGTAGACCGTGCCGCAGGAGTGCACGTTCGGATCGATCAGCGGGGCCAGCGCGGTCGGTGCCTGGAGGCGCTCGTCCAGGCCGAGGCGGACCTCGGAGAGGAAGGAGAGGTCGGGACGGAAGCCGGTCAGCACGATCACCTCGTCGACCGGGTCGAGGCGGCGGCCGTCCTCGGCCACCAGGATCAAACGGTTGGCGGCATCGCGCTCGACGGCCTCGGTGCGAAAGCCCGTGGCGGCGGAGGCATGGCCCTGCTCGACCGCGGCCTTGGCGCGCAGGCCGAGGGCGCCGCGGGCGGGGAGCTGGTCCGCTTCGCCGCCGCCGTACGTGCTCGCGCCGATGCCACGGCGCAGGACCCACACGGCGTGCGTGCCCTTTTCCTCCTTGGCCAGGTCGGCCAGGTGCGCGAGGGCGGTGAACGCGGAGGCGCCGGAACCGACGACTGCGGTGCGCTTGCCGGCGTAACGGGCCCGTACGGCCGGGTCCTTGAGGTCGGGGATGCGGTAGGAGATCTGCTCGGCGGCTGCCTTCTCGCCGAGGGCGGGCAGGCCGTCGGCGCCGATAGGGCTGGGGACCGACCAGGTTCCGGAGGCGTCGATGACGGCGCGGGCGGTGATCCGCTCCTCGTGGCCGTCGGCGGTCGTGAGGTGGACGGTGAACGGCTGTTCGTCACGGCCGGAGTCGACGATGCGGTCGCGCCCTACGCGGGCGACGCCGGTCACCTGCGCGCCGAAACGGACCTTGTCGCCGAGGACATCGGCGAGCGGCTGGAGATACCGCGCGGCCCAGTCGCCGCCGGTCGGGTAGGACGAGGCGTCGGGGCGGACCCAGCCGGTCGGAGCCAGCAGCTTCTCGGCAGCGGGGTCGATGACCTCGCCCCAGGTCGAGAACAGCCGCACATGCGACCAATCCCGCACCGCGCTACCCGCGGCCGGACCGGCCTCCAGGACCACAGGTTCGATGCCGCGCCCGACGAGGTGGGCGGCGGCGGCCAGGCCGATCGGGCCGGCTCCGATGACCACGACAGGCAGCTGGTCGTTGGTGGGCGCGTTCACGAGGTTCCCCTTTGCTTCGACATCTGTCGATCTCTTGCCCATCCAACATGTCACCTGATTCGATAAGCGTCAACATAGACACTCGTCGAATCCAGGAGGGGATATGAAGTGGTCGAGGTGGCGGTGATCGGGGGTGGCCGACCCCACCTGGCTGCCTTGGTTCGACATGTGTCAACATAGACAGATGTCGAATGCCAAGGCGCTGCCACTGCTGGAACCCGAGGCTCCCGAGGCCGTGGTGCCGTGCTGCCCGCCGCTGACCGAGCGCCCCTTGAGCGCCGAGGAGGCCGAGCGGGCCGCGAGGATGTTCAAGGCTCTCGGCGATCCGGTGCGGCTTCGCCTGTTCTCGCTGGTCGCCTCACACGCGGGCGGCGAGGCATGCGTCTGCGACATCTCCGACGTCGGCGTCTCCCAGCCGACCGTGTCCCACCACCTGAAGAAGCTCAAGGAGGCCGGCCTGCTCACCTCCGAGCGGCGCGGCACCTGGGTCTACTACCGGGTCGAGCCCTCAGTGGTAGCCGTGATGGGGCAGATGCTCGGCAGCCTCGGCTGAGCCGGCCGCGCGGAGGGTAGATGGGTCGGATGAGGGAGTCGTCGGTGGGCCGTCGGACAATCCATGAGAGGTGGAGCGTGCCCGTACGACGACGTTCCAGCGGCTCCTGGACGACGCTACCGAGGCCGACCTGCGCCCGCCCACGGACGGCACCAGCTGGACCGACGAGCCGTTGCTGTTCCAGATGCTCTTCGGCTACCTCTTGATCCGGCCGTTGCTGGTCTGCTGCGGATCTTCAGGAGGCTGCCGCGAGGCGTCGGCCGGGCCTTCGCCAGCTCCTGGACGCTGCCACCAGGTCGTTCGACGTCGTCAACCACCTGGGCCCGACTGACCTCTGCCCCTTCCCCGCTACCCCTACCGACCCAGCACTTCGACTTCACCGTCGCCAACTCACGCTGAGCGGCACTCACTGAGTGGCGCGGCGGTCGTAGCCGGGCAATCCGTGCTGTCGTCATCGCCGAACGGTGAGTGCGAAGCCGGCCAGGGCCAGCAGCATCCAGGCGGCGAGATAGGTGAAGGCTGCGGCAGGGGAGAGGGCGGTCCACAGGGTGCCGGCGATGGCGGAGGCGGCGAGGTTTCCCAGGGACTGCACGGTGGCCAGCAGGCCGAAGGCCGAACCGCGCAGGTCCTTGGGGGCGAGCGCCGCTACGGCGGAATGCTGGGCCGTTTCGACCGCGCCGATGCCGACACCGGCCAGGACGAACGGGACCACGAGGACCGCGACGGCCGTGTCGGTGACTGCGAACAGCCCGTAGGAGACGGCGAATGCCGCTGCCCCTGCCGCCAGCACCAGCAGCGGACCGCGCCCACCCAGCCGGTCGGCAAGGCGTCCGGCGGGGACGGAAGCCACGGTCGCCGCGATGTTGTAGGCCGTGTAGAGGCCGAGGGCGATCGTGGTCGCAGTCTTGGTGCCGTGCCCGGGGGTGAGCAGTTCGGTCGCCCGCAGGATCAGCAGGGTTGCGGCGACGTTGCCGACTTCGAAGGCGGCGATCGCGCCCGTCAGCCGCCCCAGCTCGCCGCCCAGCACGGGTCGTACGCGGATGCGCAGCGGCATCTTGTCCCGGTCGGTGGGCTTCGGGGTGTGGCGAATGGCGTACACGATCGCGACGGCCGCCAGCAGCCCCGGAATCACCGACAGGCCGATCGCCCACCGCACACCTAGCCAGGCCACCAGGCCGAGGGCGAGCAGGGGACCGAAGATCGCGCCGAGGTTGTCCATCATGCGCTCGAAGCCGTACGCCCGCCCGTACGCACTCGCCGGGACGATGTCCGCGAGCAGCGCATTGCGCGCGGGCACGCGCAGCCCCCGCGCGGTCCAGGCCGCGGCCCGCAGCACGCCGACCTGCCACACCGAGGTCGCCGCCGCTGTGGCGGCGCCGAGGACGGCGGTAGTGGTGTAGCCGCCGACAGCGACCTTGCACCGCCTGGCCGGATCGTCGGCCAGGACACCGCCGCCGAAACGGGCCGCCCCGGCGAGGGCGTCCGAGACACCCTCGATCGCTCCCAGGGCGGCAGCCGGCGCACCGAGCGTCGAGGTCAGCAGGGACGGCAGGAGAGCAGTGGGGATCTCATGGCCGACGTCCGCCAGGAAACTGGCGGATCCGATCCCGCGCACTCCCGGGGTCAGCCAGTGATCCTGGTCAGCCGTCGACAGGCGGTCGGAGGCGGGGGTCGTGGTCACGACCGGCAGTCTTCAGCACGTCACGTTCGCCGCGGCAGTGGAGAAAGCCACGATTCTCCCGCTGTGCTCACGTCGTTCCGCCTGCGAGGAGCGCACTGACCTCGCGGGATGCCTCGCGGGCGGGGCGCCCGACGCCGGTGAGCGTGGCGGAAGCGGGTCCGGCCACGTCGCCGTGGCCGAGCGGCCGGGTACGTCTCGCCGGTCTGCGGCGGCTGCGGCGGCCGGGCAGTGAGGAGTACGCGGCTGGGAGATGGGGAGAACAGGCGCACCGAGTTTCAGGTGTGCTGCCCGGCCCCGCTCGGCACGCTCTTAGCGCCGAACATGACGAACTCGATTCCCAGGCGGCGCAGGTGGCAACCGGCGGCGAGCCCGGCCTGGCCGCCACCGATCACCACCACGCGCGTGGCGTGCGTCATGCGGCGGGCTGCTCGCCAGCCGCTCGCCCCGGCATGAAGATGAGGGCCACCAGTGCCAACCCGACCACGGCACCGACGAGCTGCATGCAGATGAACCCCGCGACCGAACCGGGCGCGATGCCCGCGGAGGTGTCGGTGAAGGCCCGCCCGATGGTCACCGCCGGGTTGGCGAAGGACGTGGACGAGGTGAACCAGTACGCCGCGCCGATGTACGAGGCGACCGCGGCGGGAGCGAAGCGCAGCCGGTCGGTGCGGGCCAGGCCGAAGATCAGCAGGATCAGGCCCGCGGTGGCGACGACTTCACCGAGGAGCAGGTGGCCGGCCGAACGGTCGTGGGTGGACCACTTCACCAGTGGTGCGCCGAACATCGCATCCGCCAGGATCGCGCCCGCGATCGCGCCGACGATCTGGGCGGGGACGTAGACGGCGGCCTCGCGGAGGGTGACGCCGGGGCCGCCGCGGCGGGCGGTCCACCGCTCGGCCAGGGTGACGGCGGGATTGAAGTGCGCGCCGGAGACCGGGCCGAGCAGGGTGATCAGGACGCCGAGGCCGAAGACGGTGGCGAGGGAGTTGGCCAGCAGCTGCACCCCGACGTCCTTGGTCAGCTCGGTGGCCTGGATGCCGGACCCGACCACGATCGCCACCAGGGCCGCGGTGCCGACCAGTTCGGCGGCGGCCCGGGCAACGAGCGGCGTACGGGGCGGAGTAGCCCCGGGAGCGGGCCGGCGCTCGGCGTCGGATAGGGCGGACTCCGCAGCGGTCTCGTGCGTGGCGGTCAACAAGGACTCCTCGGTGCAGTCGCGTCGGGCGACGGATATCAGGGGCAGGACCGCTTGACGTTGTTCTCTGCGGTGACGCGCGCGGTCTCCGCGAGGTCGGCGAACTGACCGGCAAGAGAGGCGATGACGTCGGGCTTCAGCCGGTAGTAGGTGAACCGGCCGCATGGCTCCGTCTCCACGACCCCGGCCTCGCGCAGCACCTTCAGATGGTTGGAGAGGTTGGTCTGTCTGGCCCCCGTCTCCTCGATCAGGTGCGTGCTGCAGAGCGTCTCCTTGGCGAGCAGGGTGACGATCTGGAGCCGGAGCGGGTCCGCGAGAACCCGCATCAGATCAGTGTCGACTGACGTCATCATGGGGTGATACTTTCACATCACTCTGACCTGATACCAGCCTGGACTGAACCTTGGGACCGCATCCGCACACCGTGGGGGCCCATGCCCCGAAGGGGGGTTGCCGTGACCGCATCCCCGCCCCCTGTGCCGAGCACCTGGCCACCGAGCGGCTGGACGCGCTCGCCCACATCCAGGGCGCACCGGGCAGCGGCCTGCCCCGGGTGCTGTTCGTGCGCAGCCACAACGCCGGCCGTTCCCGCTGAGGGCGCCCCGATCGCCGTCGTCCGCGGCATCCGCGACGAGATCGACGCCCACATCAGCGAACAGCTCGGCTCCCTGCCGAGCACCTGACCCCCGTACCCGATCCTGCACCACCTGCTTGAACCACATCGCGAAGGAAGAACCCATGTCCTCCAGCCCGCTCGCCTCCGTGCTGTTCGTCTGCGTCCACAACGCCGGGCGCTCGCAGATGGCCGCCGGATTCCTCAACGACCTCGCGGGCGACCGGATCGAGGTCCGCTCCGCCGGCTCCGTCCCGGGCGACCAGGTCAACCCGGCCGCGGTCGAGGCGATGATGGAGGTCGGCGTCGACATCTCCGAGCAGAGGCCGAAGATCCTGACCACCGAGGCCGTCCAGGCGTCCGACTACGTCATCACCATGGGCTGCGGCGACGCCTGCCCGATTTTCCCGGGCAAGAAGTACCTCGACTGGGCGCTGGAGGACCCGGCGGGCAAGGGTGTCGCGGCCGTCCGTCCCATCCGGGACGAGATCAAGACGCGTATCGAGGCGTTGATCGCCGAGATCGACGCCCAGCAGGAGGCGTGACCCCGTGACCGATCCCGGCACACGCGAGGTCGTCGTCATCGTCATCGGCTCCGGCCCTGCCTGATACGCCTGCCCTCTACGCTGCGGCGATGCCTGCCCGTACGTCCCGTTCCCTGCCACTACGGCTGGAAGCTGCCGGATCCCAACGGGCTCGCTCGGTATATCTCAACAGGCTCCGTACAGAGGGCGCCCGGGTCCGTACGCGACGCGCCCCCAAGCGGAATAGAGCAGCTGGCCATGGACCTGTCGAATCGCACGATGGCGTAGGAGCGCCGGTACGCGCCAAGCGAGTTGACACTGCACCGCAGTATGCACATAGGGGAGTGTCGCCCTCGCGGCTCACGGCTCACGGCCACGGCCCACGGCGCACGGCGCACATCGAAGGTGCCGTCACCGAGGTCGAAGACGAGCACGGTCATCAGCTCGCCCAAAGGTGACAGGGCAGCCGGGGGCGCACGCCCCGGCGCCGGCTCAGATGGTCGGGCGTGATGAGCCGGCCTGCTGCTGTCACGCGTAGTGGCAGGTTCTGGTCAAAGACTGGCCAAGTGTCGGACGCCCCCTCCCGCTCGTGGTCGGGTCTCTGCGACGGCTGAATCTCTGCCCGTTTGGGAGGACCTGGTGTCAGCACCAACCCGTAAGAGACGATGGTTCGCGATCTGCGCCATCACCGCATCCGCCGCACTCGTCGCGGTACCCGCAGGCGCTGCCTCCGGTTCGGACGGCAGCCCCTTCGGGGCCCGCACACTCGCCCAACTCGCCGCCGGACGCGCGCAGTCGGTGGGTGGCATCACCCCCAAGGTGAAGGCAGAGGGCGATGGCGGCGACGACGGCAACGAGGCCGATGAGATAGCCGAGGGCGCGGACCAGTACGCCGAGGCCCGCACCTCGCCCGGCACGGTCGCGCCCGGCGCGTACGGCGCCGCCTGGAGCAGCCTGACCAACCTGCCGAGAACCGGCGGAAGTTGGCGCAACGTCACCGACCTGCCGTACAACTCCGACGACCCGCGCTACCGCGACTACGACTCCAATTCCAGCGGCGGCTCGGGCAATGTCACCGGCCGGATGGCCGCGATGGCCGCCGATGACGACGGGTACGTGTACGCGGGCAGCGCGGGCGGCGGGGTGTGGCGGTCGCGCAGCGGAGGGGGCCGCTGGCAGCCCATCAGCGACAGGCTGTCCTCGCAGTCCACCGGCGCACTGGCGCTGGACGGGGCCGGGCGGCTGTGGCTGGGCACCGGCGAGGCGACGACCAACGCGGACGCGTACCTCGGCAGCGGCGTCTACGTCCTGTCCGACCCGCGTCACGGCACGTTCTCCTCGCGCAGCCGGGTCGGCGGCGACGAGCTGGAGAGCACCACCATCCACGAGCTGCGCTTCGGCGGTGGCAAGGCGTGGGCGGCGACCAGCGAGGGCGTGTGGAGCCACTCCACGAAGAAGCTGAGCGGTGCCTGGAAGCTGGAGTTCGCGCCCAACCCCGACTATCTGCCGGGCGGTTCGCTGGCGAGCGATGCCTCGGCCGCGTACAAGAACATCGCCAACGACATCGCGATCGACCCGAAGGACCCCTCCAAGGTGGTCCTGGCGGTCGGCTGGCGCAGCGGTGACGACTACAACGGCTTTTACACCAAGGTGAACGGCACCTGGACGCGGATCACCAGCGGTCTGGGCGACCTGCCGTCCGACGCGGACAATGTCGGCAACGTGACCTTCGCCCGCTCCGCCGACGGCTCGCGCTACTACGCCATCGACCAGTCGCCGGAGCAGCTGAACACCAACCCGGACAGCGGTCTGGAGGGCATCTACGTCTCCAAGTCCGGCTCTCCCAGCGGCCCCTGGACGAAGATCGCCGACTATCAGGGCCTCGCCGCCGACGGCTCGGCACTCACCTCCAGCGGCTATATGCCCGGCGTCCAGGCCTGGTACAACCAGTTCCTGACCGTCGACCCGAGCGATGCGCGGCATGTCTACGCCGGTCTTGAAGAGGTCTACGAGACCAAGGACGGCGGCAGCAGCTGGTCGACCGTCGGCCCGTACTGGAACTTCGGCTTCTCCTGCTGGAACATCGACCCGGCCAAGCAGACGGGCGACTGCAACCAGACCACCCACTCCGACCAGCATGGTGTCGCGATCGGCAGGTACCACGGCAAGAGTTTCGTGTACGTGGGCAACGACGGCGGTGTCTACAAGCGCCCGCTCAACGGCTCTCAGGACACCTCCGGGCACGCCACCGACTGGACCTCGCTCAATGACGGGACCATCGACACGCTCCAGTACTACTCGGTGGGCATCGGCAAGGACCTGACCTACGGCGGCGTCTCCGTCACCGGCGGCCTGCAGGACAATGGCCAGTCCGTCCTGCGCAGCAACGACACGGTGATGGGCTCCAACTTCGGCGGCGACGGCGGCGACACCCTCACCGATCCGGCCAACGGCTGCAACATCGCAGAGGAGTACGTCTACCTCGCGATCCAGGTGACACAGAACTGCGCCGTCAACGACGGCAGTTGGGTCACCGACCCCAGCAAGATCACGTCGTACAACGTCGCCCCGGCCGACAACGCCACGGGCGAGGCCCGCTTCATCGCTCCGCTCGCCGTGGACGCGAAGACCAGCTCGACCTGGATCGCGGGCGGCCGCCACGTGTGGGTGCAGACCCACGGCTATGCCATCCGCAGCGGTTCGGAGTGGAAGAGCGTGTACGACCTCGGCGCCGGCCGCACCGCGACCGCCGTAGCCGCGTCGGGCGGCAAGGTGTACGCGGCCTGGTGCGGCCCCTGCAACAACCAGGGCTTCGCCCGCGGCATCTCGGTCGGCAACGCGGACGGCACCGGCTGGCACGACATCCCCCTCCCCGCCACCGGCACGGACGGCACGGTGCCCAACCGCTACCTCAGCGGCTTCGCCGTCGACCCCAAGAACGCCGACCACGTCTACCTCGCGGTCAACGGCTTCTCCCGGCACTGGACCGAAGGCCCCGGCGCGGGTGTCGGCCATGTCTTCGAGTCCAAGAACGGCGGCACCACCTGGAAGGACATCTCGGCGAACCTCCCCGACGTGCCGACCAACTCCGCGGTCGTCACGGCCAACGGCGGCCTCGCCGTCGCCACCGACCTCGGAGTCGTCTACCGCGCGCCGGGCCGAACGACGTGGCAGCGTGTCGGGCAACTCCCGGCCGTAGCCGTGCTCCAGCTCAAGCTGAGCCCGGACGGCACCACCCTGTACGCGGCCACCCACGGCCGCGGTATTTACACGATCAAGGTGCGTGACTGCGGCTGACGCGCACGCGTAGCTGACAGCGACATGGAGCGGTGATCCCGGCTGTCGGGGTCACCGCTCCCTCGGGTAAGGGACCACACTCACGTGCAGCGTGAAGGCGACGTGCGCCGCGCCCGCCACGTCCGGTGCCTTCGCCAGCGCGGTGACGTCCGCCGTGCCGGCCCGGGTGCCTGCGCACCGCAGCGAGGCGTGGGCCGTGCCGTCCGTGCTCAGCTGCCATCCGGACGCCAGGACGAAGACCGGAGCGGAGCTCCGCACGGCGGTCCACCGCCTGTCGTCCGTTCGAGGCCGCAGGACAAGGGATACGACGGTGCCGGGCCGCACGCACAGCCGCTGTTCGACCGCGTCACCGGGGCTCACGGTGACCTCCGCATGCCCGGCGGCACAGTTCCCCGCCGAAGCGGACGGCGCGGTGGCCGACACGGAGGGGCTTCCCACCGTCGGGCTGGCGGGCTCGCTCGCGGACGGGGCTGCGGACGTGTGGATCGGCGAACCGGTCGGCAGCCCGGCCGAGCTGCTCCCGGACGCTCCTCCCGATCCGTCGTCCGCCGACGTAGCGCACGCTGCCAGGACGACCATCCCGGCGACCATCCACCCCCAGGCCCACCACCGCATCCCAACACCTTCCGGTCCGCGTGTACGGATACCAGCATGCCCTGCCGGCCCCAGCAGTGCCTCGTCGTGGCGCAGCATCCAACCGGTGCCTCGTCGTGGCGCAGCACAGGTCACAAAACATGGTCAGCCTGCAGCATGCCGATCCGGTCGCGTTCCAGCACGGAGCGGAGCTCCGAGAGGGACGCGCGCAACGGCCGTTGGTGCTGTGGGGTCACGACCAGGGTGAGGCGACCTGCCAGCTGGTGTCGTCAGCCCACGACTTGGTGCTGTCCCAGGCGTTGGAGCCGCCATCACTGGCGATGTACCCGGTGTAGTAGTAGTGGCGCAGGTACTTGCTGTCGTAGTTGCCGGACATGAAGGAATAGCCCAGTCCGCTGTTGCCTGTTTGTGGACAGAAGGTGGCGTCCTGGGCGAACAGTGAGGTTCCGTCGTTGGCGTTGAGATGGAGCTGGAAGCCGGCGTGACGCAGGTACTGGCCGGTGGCGTTGGCAGACTCGAAGGAGACGCAGGAGCTGTTGGCCAGGCCCGCCCGTACGATCCAGGTCGCGTCGCTCTTGTCGGTGGCCGAACTGGACGAGGAGATCGGCGAGATGACCACGTTGGTGTCGGCGTCGTCGTGCCGGAGGTAGTCGGTGGTGCAGCAAGAGGTCGTGGCCCGCAGCGAGATCCTGGAACCGGGCGTCAGCGCGACCGGCAACGCCGACGCCGTGTAGGCGACCGAGGTGATGTTGGCCTGTACTGCGTTCTCGGTGGCATCCGAGGGGTAGCCGGAGGTCATCACGCCTTCGTAGAAGGTTCCGGCGGAACCCTTGCTGTTGTCGCCGCCGATGCCCAGGATGATGGCCCCTTCCTTGGACATCGGGTTGTAGCCCGAGACGTTGGGGCGCGCGCCGCTGTAGAACGTCGACAGGCCGCCGGACTGGGCGTTGCCACCTCTGATCGCCCACCGGTTCGCGGTGCCCTTGATGATCGCGGTGGTGAACCGGTAGTTGATGGTCGGGTCGTTGGCGTTGTACCGCTGGTTCACCCCGGAGAACAGGCCGTTCTCCAGGTCGGCCATGATCCACGGGCCGGTGCCGGCGCCGTAGCCCCAGTACGAGCTGTTTCCGAAGTAGATGGCCTCCATGTGGCCGTTGCCCGTGTCGTTGTTACTGGTCTCGGCATTGCCGTAGTCGAAGCAGCAGCCGCCGTTGAAGTGTGTGCCGTCGAAGATCGCGTACATCCCCTCCGGCTGGTCCCCGGTGGCGATGCCCGAGGTGTGGTCGTTGCGGTAGCCGGTGCCGGGAGCCACGTAGACGCCGTAGGCCTTGTGGCCGCCGACCGTGGTCGGTGCCGCGATGGCGTTCGCGAGGTTGTCGGGACCGCCGGCCGCTCCACCGCCGGGGGCCTGGGTGAGGTGGTTGCCGCGGCCGGACTGGTCGTAGATGACGGTGATGACGCAGGTGGTGCCCGCGCAGAACGAGTCCTGCGCGGCGGCGTTGGCGTAGCCGCCGGTGCTCAGCAGTCCGATGTCGCGGTTGCTGTTGTCCGAGGAGCGTCTGACCTGGTACAGCGGGCCGTTGTACGCGGCGTACAGCGCCCGGGTGGTGCTGTGCGCGGCCACACACGGCGCGCCGCCGGCGGCGTAGAGGTCGCACGGAAGCGAACTCGCGGCGTACGACGTGCCTGTGCCGCCGACCAGGACACTGGCGATGAGCGTGACGGCGGTGGCGGCGCAGAGCGCCCATTTCCTCGAGCGGTCAATCAGCCGGACTGGTGCGCGTAACGACATCAACGTCCTCCCTGACGTGAGTGGGGTGAACCGCCGCAGAGCAACGGCCTGCTGCGGATAGCCGAACGACTTCCGAAACACACGGCCTAGTTGTTCGGTATTTCGGACATCGTTCGTATCATCGGTCAGAAGGTAGGGCCGTGCAGTAGGTCCGTCAACGCGTGGGGCGAAAATCGTCAAAGGGGCTATGTGGATGGCGCGTAACACCCGCGCAGGGTGGAACCAGGCAATCGTCGGCTCTGCGATCCATCGGAGAACGCCCAGGCCAGAGCCGTGTTCCTGGACGTTTTCGGCAATCATCGGACGGATGCCACGCGCCCACGGCAGGCGCCGGCACTTGTCGTGGTGCTTGCTGCCCGGACGTGCGCGGTCGACCGGGCTGGGCCTGCTTTCGGGCCGCGCCGAGCAGCTCGCACCCGGAAAGAATCGACCAACGCCCGCGACCAGTCCAGCTTCTTCGCCGCCCACAACCTTTTCAGCAGCACAACATGCAGCTCATCCCAACGACCGCAAAGCCGAGCACTTCCTGGCCTTCGTCGGCATCGTCGGCGTCCTCGGCTGCTACCGCCGCTACACCAACTGAGACGACCGCTTATTGGTTTGCCGTCGGCGAGCCCGGTTCGATAGGAAGCTTGCATGCTAAGGGGCAGCAAGGTCGGGCTCAGGGCCCGTCACGAGGACGACATCCCGATCCTGCAGGCCGAGCTCTACGACGACGCGGTCAACTTTTCGCGGTCCGACGGCCGGCCGTGGCGGCCGATCACGCCCGGCTCGAAGGAATCGCAGCTCGTGGTGGACGACAAGGACCAACGGCACGTCCGGTTCTCCGTGGTGGAGTTGGAAGGCGGCACGCTGGTCGGCGCCGCGGAGCTGTGGAACATCGACAACCACAACCGGTCCGCGCACATCGGGCTGGGGCTGCTGCCGTCCGCCCGAGGCAAGGGCTACGGCACCGATGTGGTCGCGGTGCTGTGCCACTACGGTTTCGTCGTGCGTGGCCTGTGGCGCCTGCAGATCGAGACGCTCTCCGACAATGCCGCGATGCTGCGCTCGGCCGAGCGCAACGGTTTCGTCCGCGAGGGCGTGCTGCGCTCCTCGGCCTGGGTGATCGGCGAGTTCCTGGACGAGGTGCTGCTCGGTCTCCTCGTCCAGGACTGGAAGCCGGACTCGAAGAGCTAGCCTGCCGCCCGACGGTCAAGGTCGGGCCGCGGAGCAGACATGCAAGGCCGAAGGCCAGGACGGCGGCGTTTTCCCGCGCGGGCCGTGGGCCCGGTTCGCCGACGGACAAGCGATACGTCCAGGGGCCGGTATACCTCCCTGCAGCCCGTATTCCTCACCGGAGCAGGGCTCGGTCGTATCGGCAGGTGATGTCGGGCGGGCCGGGCCGGGCCGGGTGATGTCCGACCTCGCGCGTGATCACACCCATTCAGTTGCCATTTGCAACATCTAAGATCCGGAGCTAGGGTGATGTTGTTGCATAGTACAACTAGATGAGGTGAATATTGTCCGGCTTCTCCCTGGGGCGGCCGGTCGAGATGTGTGTGGCGATATGTCAACTTATCTTCCTCGTAGTACAGAGAGGGACCTGAGAGGTAGGCGAGACCCATGCGAGCCGAAGACGTCGTCCGCGTACCGGCCACACCACTGAATGCCCCGGCCTTCCCCGCGGGCCCGTACCGGTTCACCGACCGCGAGTACCTGAACATCACCTACCGGACGGATCCCGAGGCACTGGAGCGGGTCGTGCCGGAGCCGCTGCGGGTGGTGGAGCCGCTGGTCCGCTTCGAAGTCATGCGGATGCCGGACGTCACGGGGCTGGGCGACTATACGGAGGCGGGCCAGCTCGTCGTCGTCGAGTACGAGGGCGAGACGGGCGAGTACAGCCTGTCGATGCACGTGGACAACTTCCCCGCCATCGCGAGCGGGCGCGAGATCGGTGCCTTCCCGAAAAGGGCGGGCCGGCCCAGGCTGTTCGTCGACCAGGACACTCTCGTCGGCACTCTCGACCACGGCTCGCTGCCCGTCGCCCGCGCGACGATGGGCTACAAGCACTGGCCGCTGGAGGCGGAGAAGGCCCGTGAGGAGCTGACGCAGCCGACGTTCATGCTCAAGAAACTGCCGGATTACGACGGCTCGCCGCGCATCTGCGAACTCGTCAGGTCACAGATCAGCGACCTCACGGTCAAGGGCTCCTGGAGTGGTCCCGCGCGGCTGCAGCTCTTCGCCCACGCGCTGGCCCCGCTCGCGGACCTTCCGGTCCTGGAGGTGGTCTCCGCCTCGCACATCCTCACAGACCTGACCCTGGGCCGCGCCCGGGTCGTCCACGACTACCTGGCCTGACCCCCCGCCAGGAAGAGCGAGAAGAGAAGGTATCGCGCATGTCAGAGAACGGCAGCATCGCCGGAATCCGGAACGTCACCGTGGTCGGAGGAGGTGTCATCGGTGCCTCTTGGGCAGCGCTGTTCCTGGCGCGCGGCTTGTCCGTCACCGTCAGCGACCCGCAGCCCGGCTCCGACGAGACCGTGCGCGGGCACATTGCACAGGCCGCGCCCGCGCTGAAGGCGCTCGGGCTGGACACCTCCGAGCTCACCGCCCGGCTCGCCTTCGAGCCGGACCTGGCCACCGCGGTCCGCGCGGCGGACCTGGTGCAGGAGAACGGTCCGGAGCGGCTTGAGGTCAAGCACGAGATGTGGCGCACCATCGAGACCAACGCGCCCGCGGGCGCCCTGTTCGCCACCTCCACCTCCGGCATTCCCGCCAGCGAGATCGCCACCGTCCTCAAGGACCCCGGACGGCTCGTCGTCGGGCATCCCTTCAACCCGCCGCACCTGGTGCCGCTGGTCGAGGTCGTACCGGGCGAGCGGACCTCCGAGGAGACGGTCGAACGCGCTCGAGCCTTCTACGCCGCTCTCGGCAAGCGTCCTCAGGTGCTGCGCAAGGAGGTGCCCGGGTTCGTCGCCAACCGGCTGCAGTCGGCGATCTTCCGTGAGTGCGTGCATCTGGTGAGCGAGGGCGTGGTCACCATGCAGGAACTGGACGACATCGTCACCTCGTCCATCGGCCAGCGCTGGGCCGTCGCCGGCCCCTTCCGCTCGTTCCACCTCGGCGGCGGCGAAGGCGGACTGCCCCACTTCATGAGCCACCTCGGTATCGGCATGGAGCGCCGCTGGGCCGACATGGCTCAGCAGAAAGTGGCGTTCGACGAGCCGACCAAGCAACTGCTGACCGAGCAGGCCGAGGACTTCGGCGGCACCATCGACGAACTCGCCGCCGAACGCGACCGCAAGCAGATCGCCGTGATGCGCGCCCTCGGCGACAGGTTCGACAGCGGCGACTGAGCCGGCCGCGGAACCGCGCCGTCGGACCCCCTGCCCGTACCGCCATCGGAAGCCCCCGACACACCACAGAGGCTGACCTCGTCATGAGTGCTGAAGAACTCACCGACCGCATCCAGAAGGCCATCGCCACCCCGCTCACCCATGACGACGGCTTCGACATCCATCAGGATCTGAGCGAAGTCCTTGCCACGGTCGGCCTCCACCCCGAGGACAGCGGCGGAAAGATCACCTTCATCGGCAGCGACCCGATCGTCCCGAGCATCATGCGCCTGGGCGCCGTCCCCGCGCTGGGCCTGACCGCGAAGTCCGTTGCCCTGGCCGCCCTCTGGCGGCAACGCGGCGGCGAGGGCCAGGACATCACCATGGACCTGCGCAAGGCCCCGCACCGGCTGTGCCCCTTCTACGACAAGAAGTGGGAGCTGCTCAACGGCTACCCCGGCGGCACCCCCTCGGATCCGGCCAACCCGCTCGGCTTCGACTTCTACCGGGCACGCGACGACCGCTGGGTCATGCCGCTCAACCCCTACCCGAAGATCAAGAGCACCGTCTACAAGCTCCTGCGCGTCTGGCCCGAGAAGCAGGCCGTCGCCGATGCCATCGCCAAGTGGAACGCCGCCGACCTGGAGCAGGCCGGAGACGAGATCGGCGTGGTCATGCCGATGCTGCGCACCACCGAGGAGTTCCTCCGGGAACCGGCATACGAGTACATCGCCCAGGAACCGCTCATCAAGATCGAGAAGATCGGCGACAGCGAGCCCGAACCCCTGCCCGCCGCCGTCGACCAGCCGCTCTCGGGCGTACGCGCCCTGGGCATGGGCCACATCATCGCCGGTGCCGGCTTCGGCCGGGACCTGGCCCAGCACGGCGCCGACGTACTCAACATCTGGCGGCCCAACGAGCTGGAGCACGACTCCACGTACAACAGCGCCAACGTCGGCGTGCGCTCGGCCACCATCGATCCCTACGGCCCCGAAGGGCGGGCGAAGATCCGCGGACTGCTGCGCGGCGCCGACCTCTTCTACGCCAACCGCCGCCCCGGCTACCTGGAGAAGATCGGCCTGAGTGCCGAAGAAGCCGCGGCCGTTCGCCCCGGCATCATCCACCTCAGCTTCTCACTCGTCGGCGAGAGCGGCCCGTGGGCCCACCGCGTCGGCTTCGACCAGACCGCCGGCGCCCTCACCGGCATCATGCTGATGGAGGGCGAAGACGGAATCGCGGCGCGGCCGACCAGCACGCCGGGCCTGCCCTACATCAGCGTCGTCAACGATTACGTCCTGTCCTGGCTGGCCACCACCGGCGCGCTCGCCGCGCTCATGCGCCGCGCCACCGAGGGCGGCAGCTACCGCGTGACCCTCAACCTCACCCGCGTCGCCACCTGGATCCTCAGCCTCGGCGTCTTCGACCGCGACTACGCCCATGAGGTCGCCCTCGACCCGGACCCCGACTCTCCGCACGCCTACCTCGACCCGGACACCTTCACCGCCGACACCCCCTGCGGCCACTATCAGGGCGTCACCGACCAGATCATTTTGTCCAAGACCCCCGGCCGCTTCCGCAACGTCCTGGTGCCCCGCGGCAGCAGCGCCCCCGTCTGGCTCCCTCGCCACAGCTGACCAGCCCGTCGTGCTCCTCGCGGTTGTCGAGTGCGGCAACGTGCCGCGCCGGCGGTAGCTCGTCGAAGCCGTCCAAGCCGTCATGGCCGAGCGGCTCCGCCGCAATCCTCCCGTGCCCGCTGCCGCTGCACCGTACGGCACCCGTTCGGAGCACACCGGGCTTCGACGTGCGACATCAGGCGCTCGTCGTCTCTCGCATTGCGTCGGGCCCGCACGCACTCCTGCGAGAAGACCCGTGCCGATGCGGCAGACCGAGGAACTCCGCTCACCGACTGCGCTCACTCATGCGACGGTCCCGACACCCCCAGATCCGTACGCATCGTCGCGCGCATCCTGGACAGGTCTCGCCAGGCCTGCTTGATCTGTTCCCGTACGTTCCCGAGGTCGTCGGCCTCGCGTGCCGTGCCGTGAGTGAGGCGTGCCAGGGTGCCGTAGACCGAGCCCAGGCTGATGTCGACCCGTCTCACCTCCGTCAGTACTGTGTCCGGCACGGTCATCTGGGCCTCGGCGTATCGGCGGCGATAGTCCGCGCGGGCCGCTTCGACCGTGGCCATTGACTCCTGCGTGTCGTACCCGATGCGCAGGACGTGGGCGTGGTCGTTCAGGCTTGCCAGGTAGTGGCGGGCGGCGGCGTTGAACTCCGTGTACGCCGCCTTGTGGGCCTCACGGCCCGACTCCACCTGCTGGGCCGCCAGTTCGGTGCGGCGAGTGCGTTCGAGGTGTTCCCACTCCTCGCGGCGGGACGCGTCTCCGCGGCGCTGGGTCAACCACGCCGAACCCAGCGTGCCGCCCACGCCCACCACCGCCGCCAGCAGGCCCGCCACGGCCGAGTCCATCACGCCTCCCCAGTACCAACCACCGCTTCCATACTGCCTCTTCGGCGGCGCGTGACACCCGGGAACGGCGTGCCGCCGGTCTGTCCGGATCGCTCGGAGCCGATCGCGGCCCGGGCGTGGGACCGTATCCCCTCATACGACGGGGCGCTGGGGGAGAGGTTCAGATGGCACGCGTGCCGACGCCGCGCCAGATGCGGCTGATGCGGCTGATGAGGTCGCGGTGGTAGGTGGCGAGGCCACCAGGAGGAGCGGGGGCGGGGTGGCTGGTGAGGGTGTAGCACGCGGTGGCGTCGGCGTACCGGCGCTTCCCCAGGCGGAGCAGGTGTCCGCGAAGCGGGCCGTGCTCGGGGGACATTGTCACGTCGGTGTCACTGGGATGGGTCTTGCTTCGCGCCGGCGTGATCTTGCAGGCTCGAAGAACCGCAAAAGGTGATGAGGAGGTTCGTGTGCCGACCGAAGCCGACATCCTGGTGCCGCCCAAGACGGTCGCTGCCCGCGTCGCACGGTGGGAGGCGATCCTCGACAGGGCGCCCTTGGATGTCTGTCTCAGGACGGCCCGGTGTCGGTACCGCGCACGCGGCGCCGGCCGTGACGTCCGTCTCCCACCGCCGGTGGTTTCCGGACAAGTTGACGTACCCCTGGCTCTCGGCCGCGGTGGATGACGTCCAGTGATGCGCCGACCGGCTCGTGAACGTGGATCTTCGCGGTGAAGCCCCATGGGTGGTGGCTGGTCATCGTGGTTCGGACGCGTTCGCCGGGGCGGAGCCGACTGAGCGGATGCAGGTGCGGGCGGGTCAAGGTGTCGCCGAACCGGCCGCATTCGGCGCTGTTCCAGCGCCCGCACAGCGCACCTCAGGCGCGCTTCGGGCCGGTAGCGCACCGAATCGCGGGCCCACGGTGCTTCGTACGGACTCGGCGCCTCCAAGGGTTGCCCAAGTCTGCCTGGATGCTGGCCATTTTGTGCACACGGACTTGCCGACGCCTTGACGATCCGTTCCATGTACGTTCAACCAATCGTCTGTGCCCGCGTTGTGTGCCGTCCCTAAGGTCCCTGAGTGTCTCGAGAGAAGGGGCTCATGGACACACTCCTCGCAGTCCGGGCGCGCGGGATCACCAAGTGCTTCGGCGACGTCGTCGCGCTCGACGGCGTCGATCTGGACGTGGCGCAGGGCCAGATCCACGGCTTGGTCGGACCGAACGGCGCCGGCAAGACAACACTGCTCGGCCTCCTCCTGGGCCTGGCCGTCGCCGACAGCGGCCGCCTCGAGATCCTGGGTACGCCGGTCAGGCGGGCACTCGCCGCTCCCGACGGTGTCACCGGCTTCGTGGACGGGCCCGGTCTCTACCCTTCGCTGACCGCCAGGCAGAACCTCGCCGCGCTGGCCGCTCTCCGCGGCCACGACGCGCGGACCATGGGCATCGACGACGTGCTCGACGAGGTCGGGCTCACCGATGTCGCCGACGACCAGGTCCGCGGCTTCTCCCTCGGCATGCGTCAGCGGCTCGGGCTCGCCGCCGCCCTGCTCACCAAGCCCCGGTTGCTCGTGCTCGACGAACCGTCCAACGGCCTCGACCCGGCCGGCAAGAGACACGTACACGGTGTCCTCACCCGGCTCGCCGCGGACGGAACCAGCGTCGTGCTCTCCAGCCACCGCATGGACGACCTCCAGGCACTGTGCTCCGAGGTCACCATCGTCGCCACTGGACGGGTCGTCTTCTCCGGCCCGTTGAGCAAGCTGGCCGCCGAGACCCGCGAACTCGACTACCGGCTGCTCACCTCCGACCCGCGGGCCGCCCGTCAACTGGCCGTCGACACGGCCGGGATCCGGGTCGTCGACGACGCCGGGGCACGGCACGACGCCGAGGTGCTCGTCGTGCGGGCGCTGGTGCCCGCCCTCGACGAGCTGGTGGTGCAACTCGTGCACGCGGGCATCGCGTTGCGCGAACTCGCACCCGTGGTGTCGCCGCTCGAAGCGGCGTTCCTCACCCTCACCGAGCAGAAGGAGGCCGGGCGTTGACCGCGACCATCGCCGACGACAACGCTGCCGTTGTCCACCGCGTCTCGGTTCCGCGCGGCTACCGCTTCGAGCTGGTCAAGCTGGTCTCGCAATGGCGGATCCGCTTGCTGGTCCTCGCCTGCTGGATCGTGCCGGCGCTCTTCGTCGCCGCGGTGAGCCGGCAGAGCACGCTCCCCGTCGACACCCTCTTCGGCCGCTGGATGCACGCCACGGGGTGGGCCGGACCGTTGGTGATGCTCGGTTTCGCGGGAAGCTGGGCGCTGCCGCTGCTGACCTCGGTGGTCGCCGGCGACGTGTTCGCCTCCGAGGACCGGCTCGGTACCTGGCGCCACCTGCTCGTGGCGGTACGGTCGCCGCGACGGATCTTCGCAGCGAAGGCATTGGCCAGCCTCACCGTCATCCTGCTGCTCGTGGCCGGCTTGGCCTGTTCCAGCGCGGCCGGCGGCGTCGTGGCGGTCGGCAATCAGCCGCTGGTCGGCCTCGACGGCCACCTGCTGACGCCTGCCGGCGCCGGCGGCAAGGTCCTCCTCGCCTGGGTCTGCGTACTCGCGCCGACCCTGGCCCTCGCCGCGATCGGACTGCTCGGGTCCGTCGCGCTGGGGCGGTCCCCGATGGGACTGCTGCTGCCCGCGCTCGTCGCGCTCGCGATGCAGCTCGCCCAGATGATGCCGCTCCCCGTCGCCGTACGCCTCGCCCTGCCCAGCTACGCCTTCATCGCCTGGAACGGTCTGTTCACCAGCCCGGCACAGCTCGGCCCGCTCCTGATCGGCATCGTGGTCAGCCTGCTGTGGACCGTGACCGCCACCGTGCTGGCCTACGCGCTTTTCACCCGGCGTGACTTCACCAACCCGACCTACGACGGCTCGGGACGCCGCGCGTTCACCGCCGGAGTCCTGCCGCTCGCCGGACTGGTCGCCGTGACGATCGCGGTCGTCGCCTCGGCGACCACGGCCACGGGCTCCGGGATCGAGCAGGACAAAGTGCAGCGCTCGGTCGCCACCGCATTCGCCCACCTCTATCGCCTGCAGACCGGGCAACTCAACCGCCCCGCCGTGACAGAAGCACAGCTGAAGGCCACGGCGACGTGCGACAAGGGCAGCGTCAAGGTCGCTGCCCAGGGGCCGGGCAACGACTGGCGCTGCGTCGTCTCCTGGCATCTCCCCGGCATCGACGTCGCGGGGACGGCCATCTACCAGCTCGACGTCACACCTGACGGTCGTTTCATGGCCGACGGCGACGGACCGAAGGAAGTGAACGGCTACTTCCTGGTCCGCACCCCGACCGGGGACGCACCCAACCCGCTCTGGCAGTTCGACGGCAACGTCGACCTGCTCGACACCGCCCCGAAGGGATAATTCCATGCAGGTAGTACGGCAGCGTCGGAGTAACGAGAAGGAACAGATCAACCTTTTTGGTAGACGCGTCGGCCGCCGGACCACTCTGGTAACGACGGGCATCGCTGTCGCCCTCGCCGTCACGGGCACCGCAGTTGCCTCGACGAGCCAGTTCGGCACCCAGCAGGTCGGCCAGGTCACCGCCAACGGCCAGGTCATCTCGAGCGACCAGTACATCGCCCCGTACGGCAGCCGCACCGTCATCAACAACGGCAAGATCATGTCATCCTCGGTCAGCCCGGACGGCAGCCATCTCGCGGCCTCGATCGCCGACGGTGACGCGTCGCTGGTCGTCATGGACCTCAAGACCGGGCAGGTGAAGCAGCGCGTCGGCATCGCCTCGACGGACGACCTGCGCATCACGAGCGGCGCCGTCGGCCAGGAGGCCCCGGCGTACTCGCCCGATGGCTCGCAGCTGTGGCTGGGCCAGAGCGACGGCTACACCAAGTTCACCGTGAACCCGGACGGCACCCTCTCCAACCCGACGGCCATCTCGATCCCGGCCGACGGTTCCAAGCACGCACTGGTGGGCGCGGCGGTGTTCTCGGCCGACGGCTCCACCGTGTTCTCCGCGGTCAACGGCCAGAACCGGGTGGTCGCCATCGACGCGGCGACCGGGACCGTCAAGCAGAGCTGGGCCGTGGGCAACGCGCCCCGTGGCGTCGCCATGGTCGGCAACAAGCTCTACGTCAGCAACGAGGGCGGGCGTCCGGCCAAGGCCGGCGACACCACGATCAACTCCTACGGCACCCAGGTGCCGGCCAACCCGGAGACCGGTGCCACCACCACCGGCACCGTCAGTGTCATCGACCTGGCGGACCCGGCTGCACCCGTCGGAAGCATCGACGTCGGTCTGCACCCGACCGCCCTGTACGCCAAGAACGGGGCGGTGTTCGTCACCAACACCGCCGACAACAATGTGTCGGTCATCGACACACGCAAGAACAAGGTCGTGCAGACCATCGCCACCCAGCCGTGGCCGGAGGCGTCGGTGGGCTACGAGCCCAACGCGGTGACGCTCACCGACGACGGTCGCCTGCTGGTGACGCTCGGCCGCGCCAACGCCGTCGCCGTCTACCGGTACAAGTCCCCGCAGGAGCCGGCCAGCTACGTCGGCCTGCTCCCGACGGACTACTTCCCCGCGGAGATCACCACCGTGGGCAAGAACGTGGTCGTCTCCAACACCCGTGGTATCGACGCCCGCCGCCCCACCAACAAGGCCCAGCACGGCACCCACGACACGACGTCGAGCCTGACGCAGTTCACGCTGCCGGACGACAGCGTCATCAGGTCCGAGACGAGCAAGGTCTTCAAACAGAACGGCTGGACCGGCGGCTCGGTCTCGCTGGACAAGGGCAAGGGCAACAAGAAGCCGGCGCCGGTCCCGGCGCGGCTCGGCGCCCCCTCGACGATCAAGCACGTCTTCATGATCGTCAAGGAGAACCGGACCTACGACCAGGTCTTCGGTGACATGCCGCAGGGCAACGGCGACCCGTCGGTGACGCAGTTCGGCGAGAACGTGACGCCGAACCAGCACGCGCTGGCCTCGCAGTTCGGGCTGTACGACAACACGTACGACATCGGCACGAACTCCGCTGAAGGGCACAACTGGCTGATGCAGGCTGACGACCCGGAGTACACCGAGTCCTCGGCCGGTGAGTACACGCGCAGCTACGACACCGAGGACGACGCGCTCGGCCACCAGAAGTCCGGCTTCATCTGGACCGGTGCGCAGGCGGCCGGGAAGTCCGTCAAGGACTTCGGCGAGTTCCAGTCGTTCGAGAGCAAGCCGGCCGGCGCGTCCTGGCAGAACCTGTACTGCGACACCAAGAACATGCAGGCGACCGGGCAGAAGACCGCCTACCCCATCCAAACGGGCTCGGCGATCCCGTCGCTCAACAAGGTGTCGGTGCCCGGCTTCCCGCTGTTCGACACCAGCGTCCCGGACATCTACAAGGAGCAGATCTGGAAGCAGGACTTCGAGAAGAACGGTCCGGCGAACCTGAACATGTTCTGGCTCTCCAACGACCACACCGGTGGTCCGGCGAACGCGGCCGCTCAGGTCGCGGACAATGACCTCGCCGTCGGCCGGATGGTTGACGAGATCTCGCACAGCAAGTACTGGAAGGACTCGGCGATCTTCGTCGTCGAGGACGACTCCCAGGCCGGCCTCGACCACGTCGACGGCCACCGTGCCCCGATACAGATCATCAGCCCCTGGGCCCAGCACGGCACCGTCGACAACCACTACTACTCCCAGATCACGATGATCCGCACCATCGAGCAGATCCTCGGGATCCACCCGATGAACCAGAAGGACAGCGCGGCCACCCCGATGACCGGGGCGTTCACCAAGACGGCGGACTACACACCGTTCACGGCACTGCCCAACCGGACGTCGCTGACCGACGGTCTGAAGACTCCGCCTGCCTGCGGCCTGGACACCCCGGCGCCACAGAACCCCAGTGCGGCGGCCGTGCCGTCGGCGAAGGTGCCGGCGGACAAGCAGGCGGTCGCGGCGAAGTGGGAGGACTGGAAGTCGCACCAGCGGCTGACCGGCCCCCACGCCATTCCCGACTTCGCGAACCCCGCGCAGATGAACCACTTCACGTGGTACCAGACGCACGAGTGGACGAAGCCGTACCCCGGCGAGGACAAGATCTTCGCGCCGCAGGACGTGCCGGGCGCCTACATCCCGTCGTCGGAGTCCGACGGCTGACCCAGGCTGACCGCATCAAGGGGCGGGGCCCCTGGCCGGCGTCACCGCTGTCCAGGGGCCCTCTTCTGTCCCTTGTGCGGCACATCCAGGATGTGGACTCGGAAACTCGGACGATCGATGTCCGCTCGAGCGGAGGGCTGACCACCTGAGATCGGCCGGACCGTACGCTTCCTGGACCGCAGGCGGGATCGGGTGCTGCGCCGCCGCGGAACACTGGTGGCGAGAAGCGGTCACGGCGACGACGCCATCAGGCCCGCGCCCGGGCCTGTCACTACCACCGGCAGGCCGCCCAGCAGTCATGGAGCCGCGGTCTACGGCTGGAGCAGTAGGCAGCCTGACGGCAGCCGCCGCGAATCCCCGACCGATCCCGGCACACCGACCGATTCCTCTCGGAGCTGATCGGAGTCTTCATATTGAGGGCCGGAACGTCCGACCCCGAGGACGGAGACCATCATGCGCAAGCTCATCGCGGGGGCATTCGTCACGCTTGACGGCGTGGCCCAGGATCCTGGTGGATTCAGCGAGATCGAACGCGGCGGCTGGGCACTGGACTATTTCGACGACATCTCGCGGCAGCGGGCCACCGACGCTCTCTTGGCGAGCGACACCTTCCTGCTGGGGCGGGCGACCTTTGAGATCATCGAGAAGGCGTGGTCGGGCAATACGGGGCCGTATGCCGAGGCGATGAACAACATTCCCAAGCTCGTCGTGACGAGGACGCTGCGCGGCCCGTTGCCCTGGAACGCCGTCGCCCTCACCGGCGAAGCGGCGCAGACGGTCGCGAAGCTCAAGCAGGAGCCCGGCGGCAGCATCGTCATGTACGGCAGCTCCACGCTGATGCGAACCCTGCTCCAGCACAACCTGATCGACGAGCTGAACCTCGGCGTCCACCCCCTTCTCGTCGGCGAGGGAAAGCGGCTCTTCGACAGCGCGGTGCCGGGCTCGCTGCGGTTCGTGTCCGCAACGGCGGGTGCCACAGGAGTCGTCACGCTCACCTACGCCCCGTAGGGTCGATCGGGATGGGTGACTTCGCGACGGACACGGAACCCTACCGGCGTGAGCTGCTGGGGCACTGCTATCGCATGCTGGGATCGGTGGACGACGCCGAGGACGTGGTCCAGGAGACCTACCTGCGTGCCTGGCGTTCGTACGAGGCGTTCCAGGGCAGGTCGTCGGTGCGCACGTGGCTCCACCGGATCGCCACCAACGCGTGCCTTTCCGCGTTGTCGCACCGCAGTAGGCGCTTCCTGCCGTCGGGCCTCGGCGGACCCGCCGACGACCCCATGAACCCGCCGGTCGCTACGGAAGCGCAGTGGGTTCAGCCCATTCCCGACTCGATGCTCGACCCGGCAGCCATCGTCGTGGCCCGCGACAGCCTGCGGATCGCGCTGATCGCCACGCTCCAGCAGTTGCCGGGCCGCCAGCGGGCGGTGTTCATCCTGCGCGACGTCCTGGCGTGGCCCGCGTCGGACGTCGCGCAGGTGATGGGCAGCAGCACGGCAGCGGTCAAGAGCACGCTGCAGCGCGCACGTGCGCGGTTGGAACAGGCGCCTCCTGACGTCGAGGAAGCGGTCGAGCCCGGCGAGCTGAGCGCCGTCCTCGCCCACTACATCGCCGCAGTCGAAGAGGCCGACGGCGCGGCGCTCGAACAGCTACTGCGTGTCGATGCCAGGGTCGAGGCGACGCCTTGGCGCACCTGGTTCTCCGGCCGTGCCACCTGCGTGCCCTATCTCGTGCAGCAGGTCCTGGGCTCGCCGGGCACGTGGCGATTGATGCCGACCAGCGCGAACGGGCAGCCCGCGGCGGTCGGCTACCTCGATGGCCAGGCCTACGGCATCCTCCTGCTCACCGTGACCCCGTCGGGCATCGCGAGAATCAACGCGTTCGGGGATCCGGGGCTCGTCAAGCGGTTCGGCTTCCCTATGTCCGTGTGAGCGTGAAGGCCCGCAGGTCGACTTCTGGGTGAGCTTGAGCTCACGGCGGCCATCCGAGAAGTCGGCCCGGCGCGGCCGCAGAACGGGTTCCTTTCACATAGCGGCTATGCGCAGCTGGCCCTTGGCCTGCTGATTCAAGCGTGTGCGCCGTGGGTGCTCTGGTCGCCAGGGTGGAGTGGTGGCGCGGCTACCGTGGGTGCCCGGCGTAGGTCAGGTGCGTCACCCGCGACGACGGCTCCGAACGGACCTGCTCCAGCGCGACCCTGGACGCGTCCACACCGTCGAACAGGCGGGTGCCGGCGCCGAAAAGCACCGGTGACAGCGTGATCGAGAACTCGTCGACCAGGCCGGCGTTCAGGTACTCCAGGATCGTCGCGCCGCCGCCGACGATGCGGACGTCGCGGTCGCCGGCGGCCTCGCGTGCCTGGTCGAGGGCGTGCTCGATGCCGTCGTTGACGAAGTGGAACGTGGTGCCGCCGGGCCGCTCCCACGGGTCACACTTCTCGTGCGTCACGACGAAGACCGGGGTGTGGAAGGGCGCCTCCTCTGCATAGCGAATGAGCATGTTCGCCCTGAATCCCGGCAACGACGGCTGGAAGACGCGCAGGCTGAAGGCCACAAGAGAGGCTCAAGGGAGACGGCTCCCCACCTCGCCGTCTCGGAGCATGCTCAGTCGAGACAGAACTCGTTGCCCTCGATGTCCTGCATCACCAGGCACGACTCGTTGTCGTCATCGGCAGGCAGTAGTCGCTCGCGTACCGCGCCGAGCGCGACCAGTCGTGCGCATTCGGCCTCAAGCGTGGCCAGGCGCTCTTCACCCACGAGTCCGGTGGCGACCCGCACGTCCAGATGCAGCCGATTCTTGACCACCTTGCCTTCGGGAACGCGCTGAAAGAACAGTCGCGGACCCACACCGGAGGGATCGACGCATGCGAACCATGAACCCTGATCTTCAGGAGGCTGCGAGCGGCCGAAATCGTCCCAAGTGGCGAACCCCTCCGGTGGAGGCGGCACGACGTACCCCAACACCTCGCACCAAAAGCGAGCGACGCGCTCAGGTTCTGCGCAGTCGAAGGTGACTTGGAACTGCTTGATCGATGACATCGGCGCACCATAGCAGGGAGGATCTGTCGCTCATTTCCCGGTGAGGATCGGCAAGTTGTCGGGAGGACGGCCGCTGCCGGCCGCTGCTGGCCGCTGCTGTGTCGGGCGGTCGCTGGGGGTGAACCGATGCCGCTGCCTCCAAGGGTTTGCCCGCCGCTCCGGACCAGATCGCGCCCACGGCCCTCGCCGCGTTTCCCGCCGGCAGCTGCCGATCACCCTCATCCCGCAGGTGAGTTACGGGACAGCCTTCAGGTGCTGTGCCGGAACGCTGGTGAAGTGTTGCTATTCGAAAGCTGCGGCATTCCTTGAGGGGACGGTGCTCACATGGTGCGATCTGGTCCACGGCGCCAGCGGGCGGCGATCACGGCCAAGGTGAGCGTTGTCGCGTGGAAAGCGAACCGGTCGCCGATGCACTTGCGGGGTCCCGCGCCGAAGGGGATGTACGCCTCCCGCAGCGGTGGCGGAGTGTGGCCGGATTCCCATCGGTCCGGGGCGAAGCGACCGGGGTCTGTGCAGAGGTCGGTTCGGCGGTGGAGGAGGTAGGGGCTGTAGACGGTCGAGGTGGCGCAGCGGGCGCTCGAAGGCCAGCCGGCTGCCGCCCTGCGCCAGATCGCCACGTCCTCCCGCCGCCCGCAAACGCACGTACGGTCTCGACACCCGGTCGTTGACCTGCGCCCATTCGGTGCCGCCCAGCGCGCGGGCTGGGCCCGCACCGCGTCAAGGTGGCGGTGTGGCACTGATCGAGGTCTCGGCTGGGTGTAGCAGCCGATGACGCCGGCCCGCCGGCTCCTAAAGGACCCCGATTCGGCGGTGCGCACCGAGTCTTGAGACACGTTTTACGCGACGCGTGCAACCGTGGCAACGTCGTTGCTGTCTGACAGGGAGTCGGGCCCCGTCAGGGCCGAAGAGCGAGAGAGCGGGGCAGGACGTGGGACGGCGCAAGGGCAGCATAGGGATCGCACTCGTCACGGGTGTGATGCTGGTGGGCGCGAGTGCCTGCGGCGGGGGCGGCAGTGACACGGCGAGCGGGGGCGACGCAAAGGCGTCGGGGAAGCCGGGTGCGAGCGCCTCTCCGTCACCGACGAAACCCGCGGGCCCGCCGATGCTGTTGGACACGATCACCCCACAGACGGGAACCACGGTCGGCGTGGCCATGCCGATCTCGGTGGTCTTCACGAACCCGGTGGCTGCCAAGGCACGGGCCACGGTGGAGCAGCACATGAAGGTGAGCGCCTCGCAGCCGGTGGTCGGCGCCTGGCACTGGTTCGGCGACAGGCGCGCCGACTGGCGACCGAAGACGTACTGGCCCTCCGGCACGAAGGTGAAGATCGACGCCGACGTGAAGGGCATCAGCAACGGCAACGGACGCTACGGCGTGCACAACTACACGCACTCCTTCACGATCGGCGACGACGTGCGCGCGGATGTCTCGGTGACCGGGCACACCATGAAGGTGACCCGAAACGGCAAGGCGGTACGCACCCTGTCGATCAATGCGGGTAGCGCACAGTATCCGACGTGGAACGGCACGATGGCCGTCATCGACAAGCAGGAGAAGGTCCACATGACCTCCTGCAGCGTTGGCATCAGCTGCCAAAAGGGCAGCCCCAACTACTACGACCTGACGCTGCCCTGGGACGTCCACCTGACCCAGTCCGGCACGTACGTGCACTATTCGACCGGCGACCCCACCCCGGGCAGCGGCAGCGCCCGCGGCTCGCACGGCTGCGTCCACCTGTCCATCTCGGACGCCAAGTGGTTCTACGGCCAGGTCAAGCAGGGCGACCCCGTCACCATCACCGGCTCGCCCCGTGCCAAGGCCCCGGCAGACAACGGCTACGCCGACTTCAACCTGGGATGGGACGAGTGGCTCGTGGGCAGCGCCTCCGGGAAGGAGACGACCGCGACGCTGTGATGCGCTGCGGTGGCCGCGCCGATCCGCACTCGATGGTCGGCGCTCAGCCGATGGCTGACGTTCCTTTCAGTCGAGGTGGCTGGGGGCCTGGTACGCAAGGAACACGCTGTCCCGTGCTGCGGACAGCAGGCCCTCGCCCTCGGTGACGAGCCGGTGGGCGCGGCCGGTGTCGCCGAGGTCCAGGAGTGCCTGGCCTGAGGTCACGGCGACGTCTGCCCTTATGCGGTCTGTCCAGCTGTCCCAACCTGCGAATGTTGCAAGGCTTTGCTGCTGCCTGGCCGCGTGACGGAGCCGCGGACCCGGCAGCAGCAGACGGATCGGTGGCGGTGACGGCTTCGGCGCGTCTTCGTCGAAGGCGCCGACAGGGCGCGGCGACAGCCGCGCCGAGGGAGGCCGCAATGGCAGGGAGGGTAAGGAGGCACTGCCCTCCGCCGCCCGGTTCCAGGGCGCTGAAACCATCCTGAATGCGCGTTGAATGCGCCCTGCCGCAATCTCTGCGGCATGACGACAACGACATCGCACTCACCCGCCATCGCGGCCAAGGGGCTGCGCAAGGCCTACGGGGACAAGACAGTCCTCGACGGCATCGACCTGACAGTGCCGGCCGGCACCGTCTTCTCTCTGCTCGGCCCGAACGGTGCCGGCAAGACCACCGCCGTCAAGATCCTCTCCACCCTCATCACCGCCGACGCCGGCGACCTGCACGTCGGCGGCCACGACCTGGCCGCCGACCCGCAGGCCGTGCGGGCCGCGATCGGCGTCACCGGGCAGTTCTCCGCCGTCGACGGCCTGATCACGGGCGAGGAGAACATGCTCCTCATGGCGGACCTGCACCACCTCTCCCGCAGCGAGGGCCGCCGCACCGCCACCGAGCTGCTGGAGCGCTTCGACCTCACCGAGGCCGCGAAGAAGCCCGCCTCCACCTACTCGGGTGGGATGAAGCGCCGCCTCGACCTGGCCATGACGCTGGTCGGCAACCCGCGGATCATCTTCCTCGACGAGCCGACCACCGGCCTCGACCCGCGCAGCCGCCACAACATGTGGGGGATCATCCGCGAGCTGGTCTCCGGTGGCGTCACCGTCTTCCTCACCACCCAGTACCTGGATGAGGCCGACGAACTCGCCGACCGCATCGCGGTGCTGAGCGACGGCAAGATCGCCGCCGAGGGCACCGCCGACGAGCTGAAGCGGATCGTCCCGGGCGGGCACGTGCGGCTGCGGTTCTCCGACCCGTCCGCGTACCGGTCCGCCGCCGTCGCCCTGCGCGAGGTCACCCGGGACGACGAGGCGCTGTCGCTGCAGATCCCCAGCGACGGCAGCCAGCGCGAGCTGCGCGCCATCCTCGACTGGCTGGACGCGGCCGGCATCGAGGCGGACGAGCTCACCGTGCACACCCCCGACCTCGACGACGTGTTCTTCGCCCTGACCGGCGGCACCAAGGTCCCCGACCAGCCCAAGGAGAATGTCCGATGAGCGCCCTCTCTCTCGCCGTACGCGACTCGTCCACGATGCTGCGCCGCAACCTGCTGCACGCGCGCCGCTACCCCTCACTCACCCTGAACCTGCTGCTCACGCCGATCATGCTGCTGCTGCTCTTCGTCTACATCTTTGGAGACGTGATGAGCGCGGGCATCGGTGGCGGCGGCGCGGACCGCTCCGACTACATCGCCTACATCGTCCCGGGCATCCTGATGATGACCATCGGCGGCACCGTGATCGGGGCCGCGGTGTCCGTCGCCACCGATATGAACGAGGGCATCATCGCCCGCTTCCGGACGCTGGCGATCCACCGCGGGTCCGTGCTCGTCGGGCACGTCGTCGGCAGCGTGATCCAGTGCGTCGCCAGCGTGGTCCTCGTCGGCGCCGTCGCCGTGGCCATCGGCTTCCGGTCCACGGACGCCACGGCCCTGGAGTGGCTGGCGGCGTTCGGGCTGCTCGCGCTGTTCTCCCTGGCGCTCACCTGGATCGCGGTCGGCATGGGCATGGCCAGCCCGAACGCCGAGGCCGCCAGCAACAGTGCTCAGCCGCTGATCCTCCTCCCGCTCATCTCGAGCGCCTTCATCCCGGCCGACACGATGCCGGGCTGGTTCCAGCCGATCGCCGAGTACCAGCCCTTCACGCCGGCCATCGAGACCCTCCGCGGCCTGCTGCTCGGCACCGAGATCGGCAACAACTGGTGGATCGCCATCGCCTGGTGCGTCGGTCTGACCGTGCTCGGCTACCGCTGGTCGACGGCGTCGTTCAACCGCGACCCGAAGTAACCGCCATGACAGCGCGGGCTGCCTCCCGCAACTCGTCCCGCCCCAGGGCGGCGTACTCCGACACCGCGTCGGCATACGCCGCCCCGTCGGCGTCCTCGGCCGCCTTCCGGGCGCGGTCCGCCGACATCGTCGGCTGGAACTCCCGCATCACCCGCAGCCGTTCGGCCAGCACGATCATCCGTACGGCAGCGGTGTCGCCGGACGCGAGTCCCGCCATGCCGAGGGCGTGCAGCATCGTCCCGAACAAGGGGAGCTCGGAGGGCGAGCCGACCGGATCGGAGAGGAGCGTCCGCAGCCGCCGGCGCAGCCGGTCGACCACCTCCGCGACCAGACCGAGTCGGCCGGCGTGCGCGTGCGCCGTCACTGCCACCGACTGGATCAGGAAGGCCCACGGGTCGAGCCAGGCGTCGTCGCCGCGCATCGAGCCGGCCGCGAGCATGCGCTCCACGACGCCGCGCCACAGGCCGAGCCCGACCTCCGTCAGTCCGCGGGCGAGCGCGATCTCGGCGCGCCCGCAGAGGTCCGGCCGGTAGAAGTCGTCCTGCTGCGGGGTGTTGTCGCTCTCCGCCTGCCGCAGCCAGTACTCGGCCTCGTCGGGGTCGCCGCGCTGCAGACAGGCGAGGACGAGGAGCGAGCGGATGCCGATGTAGTCGTGCCCGTCGCCGAGCCGCGGCAGCACGTCGAGCGACGTTTTGAGGTGCTTGTACGCCTCCTCGCCCTGCCCCGTCCGCAGGCACAGCTCGCTCAGCCGGGAATGCACCATGAGCTGCACGGAAGGATTGTCGACCGGCGCCAGTCCGACGACCGTCCGGCGGGCCGAGGCGAGCGCGCGGTCGATGTCGTGCTCGAACTCCCAGACGTAGCAGGCGAGGCACTCGGCGATGCCGGAGAGCAGCGGCTGCTCACTGTCGCAGAGTCCGCGCAGCACGGCGTAGTCGGGAGGCCGTATCTCGGGGACCGCGCTCAGCACGACCGCGGTGGCGCGCATCAGCGTGTCCGGCGGGGCCGGGGGCAGCCGCCGGAGGGTGACAAGCTGGCGTACGGCGCGCGGGCCGGGGCCCATGAACACGGTCACCGTGCCCAACACCGCGGCGGTGCGGGCGACTTCGACGTATTCGGGCTCGGGGTGGTAGTGCGACAGCGGTGGACCGGTGTCCGCGGCGAGGGCCGCGAGGCGGGGAAAGTTGGATTCGGTGGACCACAGAGCGGCGAGGACGGCGGTGAGGGCGGCGATGGCGGGACCGTCCGTACGGGCCAGGGCGTGCCGCAGGGCCGCCACGAGGTTGTCCTGCTCGGCCCTGATCCGCGCCCAGGCTGCCGGCGGCTCCGAGCCGAAGAGCGCGTCGTGGTACGCGACCCCGAAGTCCCGTGTCCAGGCGAGGAATTGGCCGACGGCCTCCTCGTCCTCGCCCGCCTCCGCACGTCGCGCCGCGCTGAACTCCCGTACGGTTTCCAGCATCCGGAACCGCACACCGGCCGGGGTGTCGGCGACGGTGAGCAGGGACTGATCGGCCACCTGCTCCAGCAGAAGCAGTGCGTCCTCGCCGAGCACCCGCTCCGCCGCCTCGCCGGAGAAGCCGCCGGGGAAGACGGACAGCGTACGCAGCGCCGCCCTGGCGTCCTCGGAGAGCAGGTTCCAGCTCCACTCCACGACCGCGTGCAGCGTGCGATGGCGCTCCGGCACGCCCCGCACCCCGCCGCGCAGCAGCGCGAACCGGTCGCCGAGGCGGCGGGCGATGTCAGGAACCGAAAGGACCCGCACCCGCGCCGCCGCCAACTCCACGGCGAGCGGCAGCCCGTCGAGGTGGCGGCACAGCTCGGCGACCGCGTCCGGCGGCAGCTCCACGCCGCTCCTGGCGGCCCGGGCCCGCTGCGTGAACAACTCGACCGAGGTGCCGAGACCGAGCTCCGGCAGCGCGTACACCGCCTCCGATGTGAGGCCCAGAGGGGACCGGCTGGTGGCGAGCAGCCGCAGGTCCTTCGAGGACGAGACCAGGGCCTGTACGAGGTCGGCGGCGCCCCGGATGACCTGCTCGCAGTTGTCGAGAACCAGCAGAGCGGGCCCGGAGCCGAGCACGCCGAGGATGCCGGACACCGGGTCGTGGCCGCTCATGGCGCCGGGCCGCCCGTCGCCCGCGCCGAGCGCGGAGGCCACCTCCGCGGCCACGTCCTCGTCCGCGGTGACGCCGGCGAGCGGCACGAAATACACCACGCGCTGCTCGGCCCGGCGGCTGACGGCGTGCGCGAGCCGGGTCTTGCCGAGGCCGCCGGGGCCGACGACGGTGACGGCGCGGGAGGCGCGCAGCAGCCGCTCCACCGCCGCGATGTCCTCGTCCCGGCCGAGGAGCTGGTTCGGCTCGTGCGGCACGCCATGCCTGACCGCAGGTGCCTCGCCGCGCAGCAACTCCTGTTGTACGGCCTTGAGTCCGGCGCCCGGATCCGTGCCGAGCGTCTCGCGCAGCTCACGGCGGTACGCCTCGTACCGCGTCAGCGCGGCGGACGGGCCCGCCGTGGCCGCCTCGCCGCGCAGCAGCTCGGCGAGCAATTCCTCGTCGCGAGGATGCTCCGAGGCGGCCACGGCCAGCGGCCCGGCGGCCTCCGCATGCCGTCCCAGGCGAGCGAGCGCGAGCGCCTGCGCGCGTACGAGCGTGTCGCGGACGGGGGCGCGCTCGGTGCGCAACGCGGCTACGGGGTCGTCGGTGCCGTCGGCCCCGTCAGGAGTGCCCTCCCACAGCGCGAGTCCGGCCTCGGCCGCGGCCAGCGATCCCGCGTAGTCCCCGGCCCTGGCCCGGTCCGCGCTCGTGGCGGCGTGCAGCAGCAGGGCGGAGCTGTCGACCTGGTCCTCGGCGAGGGTGAGCCGGTATCCGGTCGGCGTGCTCGCGAGGACGTCGGCGCCCAGCTGCGCCCGCGCCCTGGACACGAGGACCTGCACCGCCTTTCCCGGCCGCTCCGGCAACTCGTCCGGCCACAGCCCGGCCACAAGCCGCTCGGTGCTGCAGCCCGTGCGCACGTCGCCCGCGAGCAGCGCGAGGAGACCGCGGAGCCGCGGCGCGGTGACCTCCTGTCCGCGATAGGCGACACGCGGCAGCAGGGTCAGGTCGGTGGTCATCCGTGCAGAATAGCCACGGCGCCGGCCGCCGGAACTCCCGCCGTGGGCCGAACTCCCGCTGCGCGGGCGGGCTCTCGCCCAACGCGCGCCCGCCGCCCGGGCGCCGGGCGCACAGCCGCGCCGACCGTTCCTGTACCCGGGCCAACCGATCCCGCCGCCGTGCCTGCAGCCCTGCCCGCAGCCTGTGCCGCTGCGCGTCGGCCAACTCTGCCCGTAACGGCACGTACCTGCCTCGTTGCGAGCTGCTGACACTGCGGGACTCCAGCGTCTCTAGGCCATTGCGGCGCGCGACCGGTCGTGTAGCTCCAGTAGCCGCAGCAGGTGATGGAGCGGGCAGCCGCCGCCTGCCAGAGGGATACGAGCTGTGCCCGAGGAGTCGGCAACGGTCGCCTTCAAGCCAGCGGTGTCGAGGTCCCCGCACTTCCAAGCCGGGGTCGCGCCGGCGCTCCAGGGAGCCCAGGAGAGTGGCGGCCTCGTCGCCTGCGACGGGAGGCTCAGTTCTGATCGGCGCGTGCGGATCGGTCATGGCCGATGTACCTACTGTCCGGCACGGCGGTGTGGTCAGTCCGGGAAGAAGAACTGGTCGATCATCGCGTTGCGGAATTTTCCTTGCGGGTCGTATTCATCAAGGAGCCCGCGGAAGTCGTCCCATCGAGGATAGAGGCTTGCCACCGTGGCGGGATTCATATGGAACACTTTGCCCCAGTGTGGTCGCGCTCCTAGGGGTCCGAGTGCGTCCTCCACGCGGCCGACCGCCGCTTCCACGGCCACCGGGTCCGGCAGCCAGGTGAAGTGCACGGCCACACTGTCCCGTCCGAAGGCGGGAGACAGCCAGCACCGGTCCTCCGCCACCGAACGCACCTCTACTGTCAGAAGCACCGGAGCGAGGTCCGCTCCGATCCGGGCGACGGCCTCCAGTGCCTGTCCGCCGTCATCGGCGGCCACCAGGTACTCCGACTGGATTTCGTGGCCCGTCGCCGGCGCGAACCCGGCACGGAAGTGTGGCAGCCGCTCAAACCAGCGGCCCCGGGCCCCCAACTGTGGTGTGCAGTTCACTGCTGACTGTCCCGCCACCGGGTGACGGTCTGCTCGGGCCGGTATGGCCCCCGTCCCCGACAGGTCCCACCATCGGTCCCCCACCCGCCGTTTGACCCACACGTCGGCCAGGGGGCCCAGGGGCCAGAAGACCGACACGCTGTAACCAGCGCCCAGCACCTCTCCCAGTCGTTCCACCAGCACGGGGAATGGCAGTCGCTCGAAGACGAATTGTTCCACGGCGAAGCTTTCCACCACCTGCACCACGAGTTCCACCGTCGCGCCGAGCGCGCCGAGTGACACCACCACCCCGTCGAACTGCTCGTCTCCGCGTCCCACACGCCGTAGCCGGCCGTCCCCTGCGACCATCACCACCTCGTGCACCCCGGCCCCTACAGTGCTGTTGTTCCACCCTGATCCGTGTGTCCCTGTCGCGCACGCACCGCCCAGAGAGATGTGGGGCAGTGATCCCAGCACCGGCAAGGCGTACCCCCATGCGTCCACGAGCGGACATACCTGACCGAATGTCAGCCCGCCGCCCACGCGGGCGCCCGTCACCGCGCCGGTAGCGGCCACCACCGGTTCACACACTGACGGCAGGTTCTGCAAAGACACCAGCAGCCCCTGCGTGTCACCCACCCGCGAGAACGAGTGGCCTCGCCCCGCCACCCGCACTCCCCGAGGGCCGGCAGCACGTACGATCCCCTCGACCTCGCCCACCGACGCCGGCGTCACCTTCCTCGACGTGCCGAACACCACGTTCCCGCCCCAGTTCGTCAGGCGTGACATACCCATCACATGAACACCCTGTCGCCGTCAGCGAAATTTCCTACCGGCGGACACACCACCGTCCTTGCCCTCCTCCAACAGCGCTTGGACCTCGGCAAGCGTCCGATCCTTCGTCTCGGGTACGTAGCGGCGCAGGAGCACCAGGAATCCGACGGTGAGAGCGGCGAAGAACAGGAAGGCCGCTCCGACCTTGCTCGGCGAGCCGGGGGTGCCGACCACGACGGGGAACAGCAGTGCCACGAGCAGGTTGGCTGCCCAGTTCGCGGCCGCAGCAGCACCCGCCACCTGCGCCCGGATCTCCGGGCGCAGCACCTCGGCGATGAGGAGCCAGGTGAGAGGGCCCGCGGAGAAGGCAAAACAGATCACGAAGATGAGAACGGCAGCGACGGTCACTGCTCCGCCGACGCTGCCGCCTACCGCCACCAGGCAGATGGCGGACACGGTCAGTGCAGCGGCCATGCCGGCCAGACCCACCGAGAGCAGCGGCCGGCGTCCGTAGCGCCGGATGAGCCACAGGGACGCCACTGAAGCCGCGACGTTGACGATGCCGAAGGACAGGGAGGCGATCTGGGCGCCCAGCCGGCCACCGACGCCCGCTGTGGCGAAGACCAGTGTCGAGTAATAGACGACCGCCCCGATGCCCACGAGAGCGGCCATCAGCCCTGCGCCCACCGCGATGGCGACCGGCAGGCGGTTTTCCCGGTCCAGGATCGCCTGCCAGGTCGTGCGACGTCCGGTCGGACGGCCCCGAGTAGCCCGCAGGAAGGCGTATTCCTGCTCGGCTTCGACAGCAGACCGGGCGGCCCGGAGCACATGGAGTGCCTGATCATCGCGCCCTTGTGCCATCAGGACGCCGGGCGTGAGGGGCAGGAGACGGACGGAGATCAGCAGCACGGCCGCTGGGAGGGCGTTGACGACGAACATCCAGCGCCATTGGTGTGCTGCCGCCTGTTCCAGGCCCAGCAGGAGGGCCGCCAGGATCGCCACGGTGAGGGCAAGCTGGTACACCATCATCACGGAGCCGCGGGCCTGGGCGGAGGCCAGTTCCCCCAGCAGCACCGGCGCGATCGCCGAGGTGACACCGACAGCGAGGCCGAGGATGAAGCGGCCGCCGGCCAGGAACCATGCTGCCGGGGCGACCGCGCACAGCAGCGCTGCGACGATGCCCACGGCGCCGGCTGCGCTGAGCACCGCACGCCGTCCCAGCCGGTCAGTGACCGCTCCCGCCGCGAGGCAGCCGACCAGGCAACCGGCCACGAGGGCACTCACCACGATGCCCTGCTCCACGCTGGAGAGGCGGAATTCGCTCCGCACCTCTTCAAGGGTCTGATTCATCGCCGAGATGGAGTAACCGAACAGGGCTCCGCCGGCCGATGCCACGACCAGCAGACGTTGATGGAGCGTCAGGCGGGTCATCGGGTTCACTCCCCGGACAGGACCAGCTTGACGACGTCGCCCGACAGCGCGTCGAGGGCGGCGTCGGCGTTACGGACCGGGTAGGTGCCGGTGATGAGGTCTTCGAAGGGCAGGGCGCGGTCGGACAGGAGGGCGATTGCCTCGGCGTACGACCGCGGGGGATTGAAAGTGACGCCGAGAATTTTGATGTTGGTCTGGCAGATGTTGCTCGCGGGGTCAACGGAGATGGTGGTGCCAGTGGGGATCACGTTTCCGACTTCCACAACGGTTCCGAGGCGCCGTACGTAGCTCATTGCCTCGGCGAGTGCGGCGGGGTTGTTGGTGGCGTCTACGACGAGGTCGGCGCCGCGTCCGGCGGTGAGATCGAGGATTTTGCGGCGGCGTTGGTCGTCGTCGAGTCGGCTGGTGTCGAGGACCTCGTCGGCGCCGATGCGGCGGCCGGCTGCAAGGCGCCGGGGCCGGGAGCCGGAGACCACGAGCGTGCCGACGCCGCAATGGCGCAGGACGAGAGCGGTGAGGAGCCCTACCGCTCCAAGGCCCAGGACGACTGCGGTGGAGTCCGGTGTGAGGACTTCGTCCCATGCGCCGGAGGGCGTGCGCGTCACATCGACCGAGCGCACCGCGACGGCAAGAGGGTCCAGGAGCGAGGCCACGGTCGGTGGTATGCCGTCGGGTACGCGCCAGAACCAGGTTCCTTCACGGACGATGAGGTGACGGCCGAAGCCGCCGGTCAGCTGGACGGTGCCGGGGTCGGTGCTGTCGGAGGGTGGAGCGCCGATGGCTTCGGGAGGGATGCCGTAGACGAAGGCGTTGGAGCAGGTGGTGGCGCCTGGGCCGAAGCGGTGGCAGCCCCAGCACTGGCCGCAGGGGACCCAGGGAAAGAGTGCGACGGTGTCGCCGACACTGACGGGGGTCCCGGCGGCGTCTTGTCCCGCGAAGGCAGGGCCGGCGGCGGTGATCCTGCCGACGATCTCGTGGCCGAGTACGAGGGGGCGGGCGGGTGTCATGTTGACGAAATGGACGTCGGTGCCGCAGATCCCGTTGGCTACGACGTCCAGCAGGAGTCCGCCGGGTGGCGGGTCGTCCATGGGCAGTTGCCGCCACTGGAGTTCGTGGGGGCCTGTCCAGACCATGGCGCCGGAGGTTTCGCTGCGCGTCATGTGCACCACGCCTTGGGGAGGGCGGACAGGGGATGGGCGGCCTGTGCCTAGCGGTCTTCTTCAGGCGGCCAGAGGCACGGAAAGCCTCGCTCGTCACGGTAGGTGGGCCGGCCGTCGTCCATGACGAGGGGCTGGGGCAGTGCGGCGACGTACTCGAGGCGGATGCCGTGCAGATAGTGCTTGTCGGTGAACCAAAGGAGCGTTTTGCCGTCGGGACCGTCCCGGGCTATCCCGTCAGAGTCGACGCCGTGTTCGTGGAGTTCGCGCAGGCGCCCGTCCGGATCGGGGTAATCCATGAATCCGAGGTGGTGGATGCCCTCTCCTTGTGCTGAGGAGTGGGTTCCCTCGCCGCAGAACTCCATGAGCTCGATGAACGGAGGTCCTTCGCGTGAGAAGCAGATCCGGGCGTCGTGGAAGTGGGGCTCGGGATGGGAACGGTCCTCGTAGAAGTCCGTGCGATAGCGGGCCACTTCGCTGAAGGTGTATCCGGTGCCGAGGGACCATCGTTCGATGGCGTCCTCCAGGTCGCCGACCAGCACCCCCACATGGTGGATGAGTGGGGCGTCCACAGGAACCACCTCCTGTCGTCGTGCGGTACTTCTGGTCATCGGGGCGAGAGCACGCTCGTTGTGCCTGGCTCGCTCTTGGCGAGGGGTGGCCCGAGCGGGCGGTGGCGCCGTGTCCGGTGCCACAGGTGCGCGAGGTCTCGTCGTGCTGGTCGTACGGGTGGGCAGGAGCGGGGGCGAGGTGGCGGTGGCACAGGACGGTCCGGTGCAGGTTCGTGCGCCGGCCAGGGCGGGACGGTGCCCATCAGAGTTTCCCCACCATCTGCGAGGCCAGCTCGATCTCCTTGTCGGTGAGGTCCTCGACGAAGACGGTGCTGCCTATGCCGGTGAGGAGTGCGAGATGCTGCGCGCCGCCGCGATGGCGCACGGTGTCCGCGAACGCCGTCTTGAGGAGGTCGGCATCGCCGAACATCTCATGGGTGGGGCGGAGCCCGAGGCTATGGATGCAGTTGACGATGCGGTCGAAGTCGGACTGCGGCAGCAGTTGCCGGTTGAGGGCGAGTGTGGCGCAGAAGAGGGACCCCATGGCGACGGCCTCGCCGTGGTAGAGCACGGGCAGAGACCGCATCTCGACCACCGGGGAGAAGGTGTGCCCGTAGTCGACGATGCGGAGCAGGTTCTTTTCCCAGAGGTTTTTCTCCAGTTCTTCGGCCATGCCGGTGATGGCCCGGTGCATGACTTCGTGTCCGGGTTTGCGGTCATGGGTGAGGGGGCCTGTGTCCTGGAGGCGTTCTTGGACGAGGACGGGCCCGAACTCTTCGAGCAACCGGAACAGTTCAGGGTCCTTGATGAGGGCCATCTTGAGGACTTCCCCCATGCCGCTGCGGACCTGGCGTTCGGGAAGGGTGGCGATGAAGGCCCGGTCGATGAGGGTCAGGGGAGAGGGGTGGAAGGTGCCCAGCCGGTTGCGGTAGCCCTCGAAGTTGACGCCGTTCTTCGCCGAGACGCTGCCGTCGATCTGGCCGAGGAGGGTGGTGGGTACGCGGACGTAGGGGATGCCGCGCCGGTAGAGCGCGGCGGCCATGCCGACGACGTCCTGGACGACTCCACCGCCCATTGCGATGGGGGGCGTTCCCGATCGTTCGGTGCCGAGTTCGTTGAGGCGGCTGGCGATCCGCAACACGTTCTCGATGGTCTTCTGTTCGTCGCCGGCGGGGACGGTCATGTAACTCATCGGCGTGCTGGTGGAGTGAAAATAGTCGCGAATCCGGGAGCCGAACAGGTCGTCGACGACTTCATCGAGGACGGTGAGCCGTTGGGCCCGGGTCTCATCGCCGCCCGGGAGCTGCCGGAGCCTGGGGTTCTGAGGGTCGAGAAGCCCCGTGGTCTCCACGACCTCGAACCTGACGTCCTGGGACGCGCGAAGAACCCAATGGCTTATGTCTTTCATCGTCTGTCCTCTGGTGTTGCGCTCGATCCCCCGCGGCTCTCGCACACACAGTTCACGCCACTTCTCGCGGGTGCTACGCGCGCGGGGCGGCGCACGGGCGGTGACTTCGTATCGGTCGTGGGAGGGGGCAGCTGGTGGGCGTGTCTTCGGCGTGGGATGGCCGCCGGGCGAGGACACCTCAGCGGCGCATGCGATGAGGGTTGTTCTCGTCGGAGCCGTGGTTGAAGGCGGCTGCCTCAAACGCACTCGGTCCCCGAGCGGTGCGGACCAGCGTGAAAGTCTGCCCGACATCTATTAATTTACTGTCATCCATTAAGGCTACGACGGCACGGCCGGGCACGCAGGCCGCGCGTGCGGGGCCTGCGTCCACGGCGTCCAGCAGCAGGACGAGCCGGGTGACTTCATGCAGGTTTCCGCTGGTCAGCGAGGCGGTGAGTGAAGTGCCGTGGCGGCTTCGGTACGTGCTGGCCGGGGACCTCGAATTGCGGCGTCGCCGCACCGGTCAGACGATAAACCCAGTGGACAGAGCGTCGGCGGCGGGGAGCTCGACGCATGGGGTGCGGGTGGCCGGTACCCGGGATTTTTCGATCCCAGCGGAAATGCGCGATGTCGTCGGACGCGCATGGATATCCAAGGAACACCGACATGAGCTCAGTGGATCTGGCAGCGTTGCGTGAAATACGTTCGCAGGTGGGCGACCTCTTGGAGAAAGGGATCATTCCGTTCTGGGACGAGCGGGCAACGGACCAGAGCGAGGGAGGATACCTTACGGACTTCGGCGCGGACGGCCGTTGCCAAAATACCGCTCATGATAAATATTTGGTGACGCAGGCGCGCATGGTATGGGCTTTTTCCATGTTTGCTGAACATGTAGGAAGCGGTAGCCTGGGCGACCGTCTGCGGGATGCGGCACGGCAGGGTGTGGGGTTCCTCCGGGAAAACTTCTGGGATCCTGTCCATGGCGGCTGGCGGTGGAGCACCAGGCGGGATGGGTCTCCACTGGATTCCGCGAAAATTATGTACGGGCAGACGTTCGCCATCTACGGGCTTTCGGCTTTCTCCGGCGTGACGGGGGACGAGCAGGCTCTGGCGTGGGCCGAGGAGACGTTCGACTTGTTCCAGGTGGCCGCAAGCGACCTCGTGCACGGCGGGTACGTCGAGAATTTCTCCGAGGACTGGCGGCCCGAGGGAACGGTCAAGACCCTCGACACGCACCTGCACCTGATGGAGGCCTACACAGCTCTGGCCAACGTCTCCGGTTCGCACATCCACCGGCGTCGCCTGCAGGAGGTCGTGACGCTGATCTGCACGCACCTGGTTGACCCGGTGAGTGGCGCCGGGCGCAATCAGACGGCGGCCGATTTCACCCCTCAGCCGCCGGTTCCTGTGGCGCGCACCTGGAACGTCGAGCGAGCAGACGGCCAGGTCGCAGCTACCGACACTACGTCATATGGACACAATCTTGAACTCATATGGCTGTTGGGGAAAGCTGGGGAGGTGCTGGGGTCTCCGATTGCGCCGGAGCTGCGGGCAAAGCTCGGTGACCACGCCCTGCGGTACGGGGTTGACTGGCAATACGGTGGCGTTTTCCGCGAAGGCCCTCACAGCGGGACTGCGACCGACCAGGATAAAGAGTGGTGGGAACAGGCGGAGGCGCTGGTCGGTCTCCTGGATCTATATGAGCTGACCGGTGATCGGGAAGCTCTTTCTGCCTTTGTGAGTGTCTGGAATTTCTGTCTTCAGTACTTGATCGACCGAGACACGGGCGAGTGGCGGACCAGGGTGAACCGGACCGGAATGCCATTGGACAGTACGCTGGGGAGCGTATGGAAGGGTCCCTACCATAGCGGCAGGTCGGCCTTGGAAACGCTTGCGCGTCTGGACCGCATCATCGAAACATGGGAATCGACTTCATCAACCGGTGAATCCTGAACATTGACTGCTGGCCCACCGGGAGTTTGGGTTTTCCTGGCACCCAGTCAATGGGAGAATGTCGCGTTACCAGTCGGCCCATTCCGCGGTGGCGAATTCGACAGACGTGTACTGGCGCTGCCCGCATCCGAATGATGAACCAGCCCAGGTCCGACGGGAGTTCCAGCGCGGCGCGGCGCCACAAGGCCATGTCGAGGGCGTCGAGGGCGTCGAGGGCGTCGAGGAGGCGCTTGGCCTGTTTTGGCTTCTCGCAGTTCAGCGTTGGGCCTTCTTGGCCGTGGGTTTCAGCCACACATGACACGGCGGCAACCCTGTGTTGGGCACTTGCCCGACCCTGCCAGAATCGAGGTCCTGGCCAGACGCGAGGGCTCCGAGTAGCCCATCGCGTAGGAAAGCTGCGCCGCACAGCGCAGGGTCGCGCGGAACACTGCGTCGTGCCCCGGCAGGCTCCGGTTCGGGTGAACCGGGACGCTGATCGCGGCCACCACACCGGCCGTGAAGTCCCGTACGGGCGCGGCCATACCGCCCAGCCCGTTGTGGAACTCGCCGTCGAGCTGGGCGTATCCGGCACTGCGGATCCGTCGCAGGTCCTCCAACAGCGCCTCGGCACTGGGCATGCCCTGCACGGCTGGCGTATGGGCGAACGCGGTGCGCGCGGTCATTTCCTCCCACTCACTCATCAGCAGGCGCCCGGCAGCGGTATGCAGGGCCGGAGCGGTCACTCCTTGCTTGCCCGCGCCACGGCTGTGGTGCGAGGCGGGCTCCGCCAACAGGACCGCGATGTTGTAACCACGCAGTGCGCAGAGGTAAGCGGGTCGTCCCACCGAGGTGGCCAGGCGCTCCATGCAGGGCCTGGCAGAGTGCACCAGATGACTTTCCCTGGTGGCGGCAGCCAGGTCGAACAGGCGCCAGCCGCACCGGTAGGCCAAGGTATCGGGGTCGCGCTCGACCAGCCCCGCCTCGAGCATGCCCGCCAGCGCGCGGGAAACCTGACTCTTCTGCCGCTGGCACAGCTGCGCAATGCGGCTGACACCCAGGCCGGACCCGCGGACCGCCTCCTGGCTGCTCAAGACATCCAGCAGATCCAGGTCCCGGCACAATCCGGAGGCCATCCGTCCGGTCATAACCAAACTCGCTTTCCGGTCCGTCACCATGGCGATGGCGGACCCGCCATCGTCGGGAACCGCGCGTCGGTCGGACGGCGCCGGTCCCGCTTCTCGCCCACTCAGTGGATCTGCCAGCGCCGGTCATGTCCACGACGCAGACGTGTCGTGGACTGGATTGCCTGGCCGGCCCACGTGGCAGGGGATGCCTTACACAGGGGCCTGTCGTGAGGGGCCGCGCTCACAGTTGCTGTCACTGCTCCGCTGATGGCCACAATGTGTACGGCCGTTTTCCGGCGCCTCCCGGATCCACCTCGTTACTGCCAAACGTAGGTGGTCAGGCGCTTCTTCTCCGGGGCCGGTCAGGCGACAGCCGGGGTGGTTCGGAAGGGGGCCGATCGGGGGACGGCCCATTCCCCCGGCCGGTGTGCGACACCGGGCGACCACGAACAGCGCCGTGCCCTGGAGATCAGAACGAGGCCTTGCTGATTTGCCGCCCGCTCGGATTCCATTTCGGAGGCCGCGCACCCAGCGAGACTGCGCCTGACGAGAGGAGGAAGATCGGCAGGCTCGCAGGACGTCAGGGTTCCTGCGGGGCCTTCGCCAAGTGCGCGGCTGGTCCAAACGGTAAAAGGTGCCTGCTCGAGCGAGCAATGCGCGTTGCTCGTGGCGCACCAGACCTCACAGATACGGTGACCTGCGGGAAACGGGCCGTGATGGCGGCCTCGATGTGGGACCGGGCGATGCCGGCCCGGCGGGCTGTGCCCCCCCCACGGCGGCGGACGCCCGCGGCCCAGTACGACCGTCGCAGCGCCGCTGGGGACCGGCCCACAGCCGCTCGACGTCACCGAACTCGCCGCTGCGGCTTGACGGCATAGCAACGTGAGGTGTCCGCCTTCAACCTTGGACCGCCGTAGATCAGCCCCGAGGGAAACCCCGTCGATCACCACGTTCCACGATCGATTGAAGAACGGCTTCTGAGGTCAGGCGGCGCTTCCGCCGCTGCGCGGGCGGGGAAAGCGGACCGAGGTCAGTTCTTCCGATAGCTCCCACAACCGACGTGCGCGTATGTCGTCGCGTGCTTGCGGGCTCAGTTGAGCCGGTGCAGGGTGTCCGCGGGTCTCTCCGCGTCGGTCGGGCCCGGTGTAACTTCCGCCCGGTAGCGACTGTGTAGCGGCATACAGCGTCGGCAGAGCACCCATCCTGTCGGACTGGGCCAGGAATCGGTTAGTGATCGCCAAGACCACGCGCTGTACGGCGCTCCCGGAACGGCCTTGCAGGTTTGTGGCAGCGTAGCCGGGGTGGGCTGCGTGTGCCGTCACCGGGGAGCCAGCCGCCGTAAGCCGTCGTTGCAGCTCACGTGTGAACAGCAGGTTGGCAAGCTTGGACTGCTGGTAAGCGCGCCAGGGGCTGTAGGAGTTGCTGAAGTTGATGTCGTCGAAGTGGATGTCCACTCCTGGCCTGCGGTGGGCGTTCGACGCCACCGTGACGACTCTGTCGGTGATGTGCGGAAGCAAGAGGTTGGTCAGCGCGAACGGGCCAAGGTGATTGGTGCCGAACTGCATCTCGAAACCGTCGACCGTGCGTGCCTCCGGGATGGCCATCACTCCGGCGTTGTTTACAAGGATGTCGAGCGGGCCGTTCCATTCGGCCGCGAACCTGCGCACTGAAGACAGATCCGCCAGATCAAGGTGCCTGACTTCGGTACTCCCGTCGAGGGTGGCCGCGACACTCGAACCCCGCGCCAGATCCCGAACGGCCAGGACGACGTGTGCGCCGGCGTGTGCCAACTCGCGCGCCGTAACCGTGCCGAGCCCGCTGCTGGCACCTGTCACCACGATCGTCCGGCCGGTCAGGGACGGGAGGTCGGCGACCGCCCAACGCTTCTCTCGTGTGGTCATGAGGCCGAAGTATCCAGTGGAAACGCTGTGAGGGCAGTTTCGAGCCGCCGATCGTCAAGAAGTGGCAGCGTCGGCTGACAGGTTGGACGAGATGGTCCCGAAACGGTTACCTCTGCGCTGGCGGTCTCTACTCGGCGGGGCGGCGAGGCCGTGGCACTCGGACAGCCTGTACGGAGGTTCCAATTGCAGCGAACATCAACGCCCGCTTGTCTGCGAGCCGCAGGCTGGTGGTGACATAGACGATCCTGCGGGTTCGCATGCACACAACTGTGTAGAGTCGGCCTATCCGCTGCACCTTATATGCATCGCCCATAGCAACCTCGGTTTCTTCGCCGCGGAAGGTATTGGAAGGGCACAGTAAAGGGAGCCCCCATAGAGAGACATTCCTGTTGCTGTGGATGCACCAGGTGGGTTGCAGACTGAGCAACAATGGTTGGATCACGCAGCCACGGTTCCTACGATTTCCCCTGACGAAGCGCTCGGGGGGCGTCGTGCCTACGACCTGTCCGGGGTGGATCGGATCTGAGCGGGGCGTAGTTGGAGCGGAACATGGTGACTGTGGCGGATGTGCTCGACTTGGGCACGGGCTATGCGGTTGGCGCCAGGGTAGTTGATGCGAGTGTTGTCTCGTAGGCGATGAGGCTGAGCTGTCAGAGACTGGGGTGGTCGGCAAGAGCGCCCGGGGCTCCGCTGGGCGGTGGCCAGGGCGTCGGTGACGAGGTCGGGGTGCATGTGGTCAGCGATCTCCCGGCCGGGCAGGCGCCGGGAGGCGAGGTCGATGACCGTGCCCCTTGATGACCTGCCGGTCCTGGATGAGGGCCGTCCAGTCGAGGCCCTCGGTATGAGCGGAGCGGGCAACTTCCCGTCCTGGTCGGGGAGTTCATGGCGGTTTATCACCCTGCCATGACCCACCATCCGGTGATCTTTGAAGACGGACGGACCCCGGCTGCGCCTCGCCGGCCGACTCCATTGCCGCTGAAGCTGGTCGGCGTCCGGAGTCCGGAGTCCGGCGTCCGGCCTCCGGCCTCCGGCGTACGACGGCTGATGCTCCGCTCGGCCGTATAGCAGTGCCGGCCGGTGAGCCGTCGGTGTCACCGTAGCGGCCTAAATGCTTTCCGACCGTTTCCCATTTGAGACTCCAGATAGGTAGGTGTCTGTTTTTGTCTCCCTGTTCCTCCAGCCTCAAGCGCCCGCAAGGACGCCAGGTCCACCCCGGACGGTGACTGTGAAGCGTCCACATAGCAAGCCCCTGCAAACGGAAGCTGAGTTCCTACTGTGTCCTGACGCAGCTGTCCCCAGCGGGCGGCTGCCTTCGCAACGGGGATGGCCTGGTTCCGTGGCTCCACCGGGTTCCGAACTGTTTGTGCAGTCAGCAAAAGATTGGCTGTTCTCTCTGGGGCCCGGCAGATGGCGGTACGTTCCAATGCTGCACCGCGTGCCCGTGCTGCTTGCCCGAATGGTGCGGTTCCACCTGGAGGCTGGGATGGCCAGTGCCACTCTGAACGGCCGCACAACCCGCGAGAACCTCGAGCACCTGAAACTGCGGGAGATCGATGTCGAGGGATTCATCGACTTCAGCGAGCAGGAGTACAGCCACCTACAGGCCCTGGCACTGCAAGTTCTCGCGGTCGAAGCCGAGCTGCAACGTATGTGCAAGCGAGGCCGCCGGTCAAAAGTCCGGGGACAAGAATAGAGCCGGCGCTCGCCTGCAGATCACTCGGGTTAGCGACCTCCCGCATTTCGATCATGTGGGCTGCCCGGCCAGGAACGGCATGCGAAGGGCTCCAGGCCCAGCGCACGCTTCCCGTCCGAGTGGGTCGGAGGAGCCGGACAGTCGGGCCCTGCACCGCTGCACTCCTCATAAGGAGGACTGCAGTCCGCGTTCCCATAAGTCACAAGGAGGACGGCAACCCGCACTTCCCCGGTACTGATCGTTGCGGCAGCGGTGAACCGCTCGAGTTCTCAGCCGGTGTCCGGTTCTGGCCTGGCTGGTGACCATCATGGTTTCGCCTGCTGCAACAAATCACCACTCCCGACGGGCATCCGTTAGTTTGGAGACACGAATCCGCGGACGAGGTGCCTGATGGAAGACGAAAACCCTATCGCTCGCTCACCCGGCCATGTGCCCCCCGGGGGGAGAAGTTTCGTCGGCCGTAATCGCGAATTGCAGCAGCTCTCCCGCATCGCTGATGAGGTGGCGGCGGGCACACCATGGCTGGCCTGGGTCAAAGGTGACCCCGGCATCGGCAAGACGACTTTGATTCGGCACTGGTTGGCCTCTATGCCGAATTTCGTTGTACTGACCGCACGCGGTGACGCTGCGGAGACCGAGCTGCCCTACGAAATCATCATCGGCATGCTTCGTCACGCCGACCGCGAGATTCTCAAGCACCTACCGCTCCTTTCCGAGGGGCTGCGGGCCGAGCCTGCGGCCTACGCGGTGGGGGCGCAGCTGCTGCTCCTGCTGGGCGAACTGCAGGAAAGGGGCCCGGTTGCCCTGGTCATCGATGACATCCAATGGGCTGATCAGCCGTCCATGCGGGCCCTGAGTTTCCTGGCCCGGCGACTGGTGGCGGACCGTGTTCTTCTCGTGCTGATCTCACGAAGCGGCCGGGACTCGCCGACCGCGTCCCTGCGACGGATGGCCGAGGACATCGATCACTTCACGGAACTCACCCTGGAGGGGCTGTCGCCGGTGGAGATCGGCGCCCTGGCGAAAGCCTTCGGGGTAGACGTGGTGCAGGGTGAGGCATTGGCCCGCCTGCACAGTCAAACACAGGGGCACCCCCTGTACGCTCGTTCGCTGCTCACCGAGCTCTCCGATGACGTGGCACAGGCGCGGTCGGGGGTGCCGCCGTCCTTGGCCGCGGTGACGCGCGACCAGCTGAACAGCCTTCCCGAGGACAGCCGACGTCTCATCGAGGCGTTGGCCGTCCTGGACTGCCGGATCCCGCTCGTACGAGCCGCTCAAGTGGCCCAGGTGGACGACGTCGAGGTCGCTCTTGAACCGGCCCTGGCCAAAGGCCTCGTGGAATGGTGGCCGCTTGAGGCGGATTGCCCGGTCGCGATCACCCACGTCCTGCAGCGTGACACCATCTACGCCAGCATTGCACCCCAGGGCAGGCGGGAACTGCATACGGCGGCGGCGGCCGTCGTAGATCCGAACAGCGCTTGGGCTCATCGGGTCGCGGCAGCCAGCCGTGTCGACCCGGAGCTGGCAGACGAACTGCAGGCCCAGGCCGCTTCGGAAGCAGCACACAGTGAGTGGATCCTGGCTGCCAATCACCTGCTGTGGGCTGCCCAGCTGTCCGACTCACGGCATGCATACGAACAGCAACTGCTCACCGCTTGCTTGTATTCGCTCTCCACCCTCAGCACGTCGTGGGCCGCGCGGCGGCAGCGTGAGATCGACGCTTGCGGCGAGGGCCGACTGCGTGACTGTGTGCTGGGCGTCATGTCCGTCATCCGGGGTGATGCGGCAGGGGCCGAGAAGCTACTCAACAGAGCCCTTGACCCCCCGACGGAATCGGAACCCGTCTCGGATCTCGCTTCCCTGGACTGGATCGAGGCTCATGCGGCAGCGTTCCTCTCCTATGCCTATGTACTGGAGAATCGAGGCAAGGACTGTGTGGCCGCAGCAAGCCGGGCGCTGTCGTTCAATCAACTGAGCGGGAGCATGGCCGACTCCATCCGCTACATCCTGGCGTGCGGTCACGCACTGACCGATGGTCCTCGAGCGTGCCTGGACCACCTGACCTACATGCCGGCGGCCAGCCAGGACGTGCCGCTCGATCACACAGAAGTTCTGACCTATCGCGGCATGGCCAACGCGATGGCCGGGGAACTTGCTCAGGCGAACCATGACCTGTCCACCGTCATCGCCCGTGGAAAGACAGGGGCCAAGCTGCGCTGGGGTATGTGGTCTTACTACATTCTGCCGCTCGTGCAGTACATGAGCGGCGAGTGGGACGACGCGGCCATGATCGCCGAGCGGGGCCTGTCCATCGCTACCGACTCCGCTCTCGAGAGAGGATTGGAAGTCGCGGCCAGCCGTGCCGCGGCATGCTACGCCTCAGCGGGACGAGGCGACTGGACCACGGCGAACGCCCATCTCGAAGCAGCACAGCGCAAGACGCGTTCCAGCGGTACGGCACTGGACATCTTCTATACCTCGATGGCCGAGGCGTTCATGGCCCAGGCTGCTGATGACCCGTCCCGCATCCTTGTCGCACTGGAACCGATGCGTCACCCTGCCGGTGATCAGGAGCGACGAGGATATTCCCGCTGGCTGTGCTGGTGGGGTCCGCTCCTGGCCGAAGCATTGATCGCAACCGGCGAGTTGGAGGAGGCCCGTCAACTCCTTGCCCAGCTCGAATCACTCGGTGACAAGAAGCCATGCCTTCAGCTGCCGCTCGCACGCGCGCACGGGTCCCTCGCCGAGATCAGTGGGGACCGCCTTGGCGCCATCGCTCTGTACCGGAAAGGAGTGGATATTCCGATCACTCCTGATGAGGCGCCGCTCCAACGGGCCCTGATCCAGCAGGCTCTGGGAGGGGCCCTGCGTGCCGATGGGCAGCGCCGTGAGGCCGCCGTGTGGTTGCGTGAGGCGCTCGACCGGTTCAATGCCCTGCGCGCAGCGCCCTACGCCAGTCGTTGTGAAGCTGTTCTGGGACCCATCACCCAGCCTCTTGCCGCCAAGCGGCAGGAGGGTCTGCTGGAATTGACAGAACGCGAACGGGACATCGCCGTGCTGGTGGGCCGCGGCTTGACGAACAACGAGATCGCCAGCGAACTCCTCATCAGCCCCAAAACGGTGGAGTATCACCTTGGGCACATTTATGCCAGGCACGGCCTCACGGGGCGGCGCCAGCTGGGGAGCCAGATGCGGCAGAGCGCCGTTGTGAGTAGCAACGGGCAGCAATGACCGTCCAAGTACCGCCACCGCCGCGCACGTCCCTCTGGGCGCGCGCGGCGGTGGGGGAGCGCTTGGCAGAGGCCATTTTCTTGCAGTAAGTGCAAGTTCCGCTGCGCGCCAGGAAGGTTCGTGGGGCGGTGGGGCCGGCACCTCTGGCCGGCGTCCCCGGGTCCGACGTGCCCCGGCCGCCCGTGCTCAGTTCCGCAGCGTCTCCGGGTCGACTCCCAGGTCAGCCGCAACCGGCCTGCCTGATCGTCGCTTGATCTGTCCGATGCCTGCTGGGAGTTGAGACCAGCCCGGGGGCGCACGTCCCCTGCGCTCACACACTGCGTAGTGCAGTCAGGAGTCTCGTCGTCCGGGGCCGGAGGCCGGCATGGCGGTGATGAGGTCTGCATCGGGGGCTACCGCGAGGAAGACTGCTGGTGAGCCGTCAGGCCAAGGGACGTGCTCCAAAGTGGCGCGCATCGGCAGATCCACGAGCAGTCGCCCTAGGCCACCGATGGAGACGGCCCAGTGGTCTGCGTCGGTGGGGGGACGGGCGGACTCTCGGTGGGCGGTGCGCCGGGATTGGGCAGTGGCAGCGCCTGGTGGCCGCTGGCCTTCCTGCAGGAGGCGGCCGCCATGAGCTATGAGCTGCTCTCGGAGCGTGGAGTGGGGATGCGTGCTGGGGACCATGACATGCACCGTCGTGTCGCCGTAGGGCGGCGGTGCCGGCTCGTTCAGGAGAAGGGCGGCCAGGTCGAGGGCGATCTGGTCGTCGAAGGCGCGGGTGACGACGCTTACCCCGAACGGTCCGCCGTCGGCCTCTCCGGCCGGCACGGCCAGGGCAGCCATGTCCAGGACATTGACGAAGTTGGTGTACTTGCCCAGGTGGCGATTGGTGCCCAAGGGGTCGTGGCGAACGGCGGCGATGCTGGGGTGCTCGGGGGCTGTGGGCAGCAGCAGGGCATCGTGGCCGCTGAGCGCGGCGGCAGCGATCGCCTTGCTTTCCTCTACGGCTGCCTGGTGGCTGACCAACTGGTGAGCGGCGATGTGGCCGGCGTCGAGGATGATGGTGGCCACGGATGGGTCGACGTCATCGCGGTGTCGGGAGATGAACTCGCCGACGGCGGCGTAGCGCTCGGCGACGAGGGCACCGTCGTAGAGGAGCTTCGCCGCCTCAAGGAAGGGGCTTGCGTCGATCACCGTGGTCTGTACGCCTGCGGCGTTGAATGTCTCCACGGCGGCGTCGAATGCCGAGCGCGCCGCGGCCGACAAGGGGGAAAGGTCCCCATCCCGGGGAACGGCGAGGCGGGCGGGCTGCGGAGCGGCGAGCCGGACGAGGTCGGGCCAGGCGCGGCTGCCCGGATCGTGCGCATCGGGTCCCGCCATCACAGAGAGAGCGCGCTGACCGAGGGCGAGCGTGCGGGTAAGGACCGTCACGCAGTCGTAGGAGCGGGATGCGGGGACCACCCCGGTGAGGGGGAGGAGTCCTCGGGTGGGCTTGAAACCGATGATGCGGTTGAAGGCCGCCGGTACCCGTCCGGAGCCTGCGGTGTCCGTGCCGATGCCGATGTCGGCCAACTCCAATGCCACGGCTACGGCGGATCCTGCGCTGGATCCTCCCGCCACCTTCGCCGGGTCCCAGGCGCTGCGCACGGCTCCGTACGGGCTGCGGATTCCGACCAGGCCGGTGGCGAACTGATCGAGATTCGTCTTGCCCAGTACCAGAGCGCCGGCATCGATCAACCGCTGTATGACGGGAGCCGTGGCGGAGGGGACGTAGGCGAAGGGCGGACAGCCTGCGGTGGTGGGCAGCCCTGCCACGTCGATGTTGTCCTTCACCGCCAGCAGGCAGCCGGCCAACGGCAGGCTCTCGCCTTGTCGGGAGCGTCGGTCGACTACGCGTGCTTCGGCCAGCACGGCGTGAGAGGGCCGAAGGGTGATCCAGACTTCCGGGCGCCCGCAGGTGTCGATCCGCCGCTGAGCCGCCAGGACCCGCTCTTGGGCTGAGCCGGATGAGGTGGGCATGGGTGTATCGCCTCCTCACCGTCGTCCGAGAACCATGAGGGGTGCCCCTGCACCGACCTGTTGGCCGGGGCGGGCCATGACACGGTTGACGGTGCCGTCCGTGGGGGCCCGGATGTCCATTTCCATCTTCATGACTTCCAAGGTCATCAACAGCTGCCCAGCTGTTACGGGTGTGCCGCGCTCCGCGTGGACCTGCCAGACGCTTGCGGTCAATGGTGCGGTGATCAACGCTCCCCCTTGGGGAACCTGTACGTCCTGCGGCGTGGCATCGGCCTCCGGTTCCTCGTAGGTGATGGCTCCACTGGCCTGCCATGCCTGGCGTTCGGCGTTGTAGGCGGCTTCCTGCCGTTGCCGAGCGACGGCGATGGACTGGGCGTTCGCGGCCAGGAATTCCTGGTGGTGGCTCATGTCGAACATCCCCGCACGAATGTCCAAGCTGCGATGGCCGGCCTCCAGGTCGGAGCGGATGTCCAGCAATTCCTCGGCACTTACCGGGTGCCACACGATGCGATCGAACATGCGCAGCAGCCAGGGTGTACCGGGTTCGAAGTAGGGCATTTCGCGCAACCCGCTCCAGATGGATGCGGTACGGCCGATCAGTTGGTATCCGCCTGGGCTTTCCATGCCGTAGATACACAGGTAGGCACCACCGATGCCGACCGCTGCCTCGGGCGTCCAGGTGCGTGCCGGGTTGTACTTGGTGGTCACCAGACGATGCCGAGGATCGACCGGGGTGGCACAGGGCGCCCCCAGATAGACATCTCCCAGTCCCAGCACCAGGTACTGGGCGGCGTGCACGATCGACCGCACCTCCTCCATGCTGTCCAGGCCGTTGATGCGCCGGATGAAATCGATGTTGGAAGGTGTCCAGGCGGCTTCGGCCCGCACCGTGGCCGAGTAACGCGAGATGGCCTTGCGGATGCTGGGGTCGTCCCATGACAGGGGAAGGTGAACTTCCCTGCTGGGTACGGTGATGCAGGAGGTCTTCGGCAAGAGGGACTCGGCTTCGTGCAGGACGCTCAGCAGGGTTCTCAGCGGCAGGACGTCCGGATCGAAGTGCAGATGCAGCGAACGGACTCCAGGGGTGAGGTCGATCAACCCCCGGGGCCGGACGGTACGGAGATGCTCCTGCAACGCATGCACACGGATGCGCAGGGCGAAGTCCAGAGCCATGGGCCCGTATTCCACGAGAACGTTGTCCTCCGCGCACCGGCGGTACACCACGGGGGTGCCGTCGGCGGCCTCGCCGCGCGCCAGGACTCCCTCCTCGGAGATCGCTTTGGTGGCAGCTGGGAGCACTGTGGTGGGCATGGTGGGCAGCCCGCGAGATGATGCTGCGCACAGGCGATCCGTGGTGCCTTCAACGGGTCGGAAGCGCACCGTGTCGCCGGGCCGCAGCTGCCCGACCTTCCAGCGCTCTGCCCTGACCACCGTCATGGGACAGGCGAAGCCGCCGAGACTGGGGCCGTCGGGGCCGAGAATGATGGCCGTGTCACCTGTGAAGTTGACCCCGCCGATGGAGTACGGCGTGTCATGGACGTTGGAGGGGTGCAACCCTGCCTCGCCACCGTCGGGGCGGGACCAGCGCGGCCGGGGACCGGTCAGACGCACACCATTCCGGGCGGACTGCCCGTGAACGCTCCACTCCCCGCCGTAGAGTTCCCTCATTCCGCGTGGGGTCACGAAGGTCGGCGCGGCATGCGGGCCTTCACAGACCGCGATGTCCCAGTGATGGGTGAATGTGGGAGCCGGGTCGGCCTGCCCTGACGGATGCGTCGGTGCCTGCCCAGGGTGGGCCCGCAATACGTCGCCGTTGCGCAATGCCCGCCCTGCATGCCCGCCGAACCCGCCGAGCGTGAACGTCGCAGCGCTCCCTAGGTACTCCGGCACCTGCAACCCGCCGCGCACCAGCACATAGGTGCGCAAACCGGTTTCCATCGGTGCCCCCACCTCCAGTTGCGAGCCGGCCTTGAGGTCGAGTGGCTCCCACTGCGGCGCCGGCTGCCCGTCGAGCGTCACCTGCGCCGGAGCCCCGGTCACGCAGACGGTAGCCGGGGCGCTGAAATGCAGAGCAGGGCCTTCCCAGGTGCACTCCAGGCCCGGCGCTCCTTCGGGATTGCCCAGCGCGATGTTGCCCGCCCGGAACGACAGATCATCCATCGGTCCGCTCGGCGGGATTCCGACTTCCCAGTACCCGGTGCGCCCCGGCCAGTCCTGGACTGTCGTCATGGTCCCTGCCCGTACGACATCGATCCGCGGGCGAAGGTCTTGAATGCGGGAAAGCGTTGTGGTGCTCGGTGGTCCGCTGAGAACCTCCTCGCAGCCGCAGGCCTGCAGCAGCAATCCGAGGTTCGTCTCCACCCCCTCGATCCGAGTGCGTTCCAGAGCCTTGCGCAGTGCGCTGAAGGCCTGCCGACGATCTCGCCCCAATGCAATGATCTTGGCCAGCAGAGGGTCGTACTCGCATGAGACTTCCTGGCCCGTCTCGACCCATCCGTCGACGCGTACGTCGGTGGGCAGTTGTACGAGGGTGAGGAGTCCCTCGCTGGGGAGAAATCCTCGAGTCGGGTCTTCGGCGTACAACCGCGCCTGGACTGCATGCCCTTGCACGGTTGGCCCGGAGGAACCGATTTCCGCCAGCAGCCCACGCTCCCCACGAGCCAATCGCAGCATGAGAGCGGCCAGGTCAAGGCCCGTCACCAGCTCGGTGACCGGGTGTTCCACCTGCAGTCGGGGATTCCCCTCCAGGAACCATGCCTCGGCGGTGTCAAGGTCGTACAGAAACTCGACGGTTCCGGCGGACCGGTACGCGATGCTTTCGCACACGCGGCGCGCCCAGGAGTGGAGCCGGCCGCGGACGGCGTCGGTCAGGTAGGGGGCCGGTGCTTCTTCCAAGACCTTTTGATGTCGGCGCTGAAGACTGCAATCCCGAGTGCCGAGAACCGCAACCTCCCCGGTCCCGTCACCGAACACCTGGACTTCAATATGGCGGGCCCGCTGAACGAGCCGCTCGAGGAATACGCCACCACCGCCGAAATTGACCTCGGCTTGCCGGCGGACGTGCTCCCACGCTGCGGACAACTCGTCGGGACCGGCACAGGCCTGAATGCCGATCCCGCCCCCGCCGTGAGCCGCTTTGACCATGAGCGGGTACCCCAGTTCCCCGGCGGCGGACAATGCCGATTGTGCGTCAGGGAGCACCTCGGTGGCGGGCAGCACCGGAACGCCGACCGCTTGAGCGGTTCGGCGGGCGATGTCCTTGCTGCCGAAGATCTCCAGGTGAGCAGGGCGTGGCCCGACGAAGACCGTGCCCGCCGATTCGACGGCGGAGGCGAAGGCGGTGTTTTCCGACAGAAACCCGTACCCCGGATGGACAGCCCCGGCCCCGCCGGCCTGGACCGCGCTCAGGATGCGCTCGATCGACAAATAGCTCTGGGCCGGAGGTGCCGGACCGATGCGTATCGCGCGATCCGCCATCCGCACGTGCGGGGCAGAACGATCGGCGTCGGAGTACACGGCGACCGTGCGCAGCCCGAGGGCTTGCGCACTGGAAATGATCCGACAGGCTATCTCCCCGCGGTTCGCGATGAGAACGGTGTCGAACATAAAGATCCCTCAACACTGACGACCGTGCCGGACAGCGGAGCAGCCGCATACCGCCGGGTTACATGGGCACCGCACGAATCCCCTGACGCTGTCGGTCCTTTTTCCCGTGACCGCCAGAGGGAGTGGACAAAGATGGACCGGCGTCGAGCTGCATGAAGGGTCGAAGGCGGCACGCCGAAACGGTGACGGGGTACATGCTTCGCCCTTCGCGAGGGGCCCGACGGACGTCTCCGCGGGAGGAGATCCCGTTTCAACCATTTTACCCTCTTATTCCGGTTGGTCCTCTCGCGAAGAACATGGAGCACACGGCGGCTCGGGAGTGGTGAACAATCCTGTCGGGGTGCAACTGACGATCACCGACATAATTCCTCGTGCGACCGTGGCTTTTGTCAGTCCGGAGCCTCCCCGGACTGTGCGCCCTCTGCGATGGCCTCCTCCAGCGTGCGGGGAGTCACCGCGTCGCCGACCTTGGTGATAGTGGGGGACCCCTGGACGTGCGATCGCAGACAGCTATGCGGCGTTCGCGCCGGGGCGAACACCACAGCGCCGAGATGAGTCGGCAGCGGCCGGTCTTCCCCGGAGACCGTGTGGCGCAAAGCCGATCGCGTCTCTGCATTACCAACTACGAACGCTCGATGCAGGAGAACGTTCACGCCGAGCTGTTCCAGCAGCAGCTGGTACGCGACCTGTTCGCGATGGTGCAGGCCACGCCCGACCGCACCGGCCTCTGTAGCAAGGGTCACCGCATGCCCGTGACTTGCCAGCACGACAGCGGCATCCAGCGCCGACCATTCCCCCTCGTGATCGACCACGAGAACAGCTGCGGAAAGCGGCGCCGGCCGCATGATGGCGGTCCAGGCATCCAGAACGACCAGACCGTCGGCCGTCACTGCGGCAGAACGCCACAGATACGCGCCCGTAGCAATGATCACTCGGTCATAGCCGACGACGTCCTGGGCCCGGACAAGCGTATTCATACGTACCTCGATGGCGCCACGGCGCAGTTCCGCCATGGCCCGGCGCAGCCACGACCACCACAGTTCTCTGTGCGGCATCGAGCGGGCCGCCACAGCCAACTGTCCACCCAGGTACCCGGTTGCCTCGGCCAGAACGACGCGGCACCCGGCGCGGGCTGCCACCGTTGCCGCCGCCACCCCTGCGGGGCCGCCTCCTACGACCAGGACTCGCTCGCGAGTCCTCCCTCCACCTGGGGGAGGGAACCCGGCGCGCTGACGACCGTGTGCGGACGACGAACCGGTCACCGCGCGACGTCGATCCACGACGGGGGGCCTCAGCCCGCAACGGCAAGGGTCGGACCGACCTGCCTCCCCGGCCGAGGCGCTCACCACGGGCATTGCGTCCATACGCTTCTGCCGCGCCAACAGGTCTCTGCCCGCACGCAAGTCACTGACGGTCAGCCCCAGCATCTCCGACACCAACCGCACGTCGGCAGCATCCGCCCGGTCGAGCCCTGCCAGTGTGGCGGCGGTTCGCGCCCGCTCAGCGGGGCTGCACACCGATCCGCGCAGAAGGCCGTTGTCCAGCAGGGGAGGCGCGAGCCCCGGATGGCGAGGGCGAGGAAGGCCTTCTGGATTCATCTGCAGCAACTCCTCATCAAGGGCGCCGAGGGTTCTACGTCCACGGTGCATGTGCGCAGTGCCACCTACGGCATCCCGGCGCTCTCGGTGGCAGAGCGAGGCCAGGGCACGGTCGTAGGACCGCCTGGCGCGTCGGGAATGGCATCAGGAACGGCAGACCGAGCGACGACGGCGCGGACCGTCTTTCCGCCCTCCGGGCCGACGAAGCCGTACAGCTCCCGAGCCAGCCGAGCCACAATGCCGAGCCCGTATCCACTGCACTGGAGCTCGTCCTCGACGCAGCACTCGCACACTGCGCCATCAGCAGAAGGGAAATGCGGCAGCATCGGGTTGGTGTCCCAGACTTCTACCGCAACTCCTCCTTCCACAGTTTCCAGGTACATCCGGCAGGGGCCCGGTGCATGGCGTCCGGCGTTCGTGACCAATTCCGAGACCACCAGGGCCAGGTCGTCCTCTGCGTTCTCGGAGCATCCGGCACTCTTGGCGAACCGGTGCGAGACCTCACGCGCCCGCCCGGCCATTTCCCGACCGGTCAGTCGTACCTGAACTTTCATCGCTCCTACAATCGCGGCAACCATTTGACATCATCTCCCACGAGCGCTGCCGGCTCGGTGGTCAGGACGGCTTCCACAGCTGCACGTCCAGCGACCGATCGGTAGACGCATCGGTGATAGGGATCAAGGAGCCGTCCCCCCTCGGCGGTCAGAAATGCCCCGGCAAATCGGAGCACTGGCCACGCCTCGTGATGTGCTTCGGTGAGGCGCCCGGAGGGAAGATGGCCTGCTTCCAGTAGGCGCCCAGATCTGCCCGCTGACTTCGGGGCTCCTCCCTAGTCCTGACTCGGAAAAGCCCTAAAGGATGCCGCTCAGCCCTTCACGGCAGCGATTCCCCAGCCGCGGAGAAGCTCCCAGCGACACCCTTTGAGGGGAGCCGGAACCAGCCCACGAGACAAGCGGCACCCACCCTGCGCTCGTATGGCCACTGACCGTATCCGGCCGACTCCATGGCGAAGCCGAGTCGACCCTTGGCGCGGTGGCGTCCTGCCAGTGATGTACGCGTTCGACCCGATCCGGGGCGCCTGCTCCATCGTCGGGATGACGCCCGCACAAAGGACCGCCCCACACACACCAGCGAGCGTCAGTTCGCATGAACGCCGAAAGCAGACGTGGAGGGGGTTGTCCGCTGCGCTCGCCCCGCGGCGGAAGCCGTTCCCACCTGATCGACTCTCTCGCCACTGCGGGAGAGAGCGACGGGGTGTCGGCGGGCAGCTTCGACCGCCACTCCCGCCGTCGACCGGGACTCCGCCCCAGCTCAGCAGGCGCATTCGCTTTCCCGTCCCTGGCGACCTGCGCGTGAAACGGCCGGAAATATGAAGGGCAGTCAGCTCCAGCGTATGGGGAGACTGTCCAGCCTGCAGGAGCCCCATCGCTCGAGCGCGTCACGCGCGATGAGTGGTCTTGCCTTGGAACCCTGCCTGCAGCGATTCATGATCCAGCGTGTAGCGTCGCATCGGCCCTCTCGGTGCCGGGATCAACGGATGAGCCGGTGTAGCCGAGAGCGCGCGACAGCTGTGTTGCGCAGCGGAGTGTGAGCCTGCCGGCGGCATCGAGTTGACTGTGGAGACGGCTGCGGGGGGCACCGACGTTGATTGCGGCGACCAAACGTCCACGGAAATCGCGTACCGCTGCAGAGACGCCGACCAGGCCTTCTTCCAGCTCGCCGTCGACCTTTGCGTATCCCATCGTGCGGATCAGCGTTAGTTCACGGATCAGTGCGTCGACTGTACGCAGCGGCGGAATTGAGGGGGCCGGTTGCATCACTCCGTCGCTGAAGGACGTCCGTACGATGTCGTCTTCCCAGTCGGAGATAAGGACACGCCCTGCTGAAGTCTGCGTCACCGGCAAGGTGAGACCTTCCCACCCAAGGCTGCGAAAGGCGTGCGGAGAGGGTTCGGTAAGGAGGGTCATCACATTGTGTCCGCGCAGTACGCACAGATAAGCGGTCTCGCGGATCTGAGACACAAGCCGGCGCAGGAACGGGCTGGCCATATGCACCAAACGGCTCTCACCGGTGGCTGCTGCAAGAGCGTAAAGTCGCCAGCCGCACCGGTAGGCCAACGTCCCTGGGTCCCGGTCGACCAGGCCCTCCTCGCGCATGCCCGCGAGAGCACGTGACACTTGGCTCTTTTCACGCCCTGTCAGTTCCGATATGCGTGTAACGCTCAGTCCCGAGCCCCTGGTTGCCTCGGGGCTTCGAAGAACTTCCAGGATCTCCAGATCTCGGCGGAGACCGACGGCCGTGCGCCCTGCACTCACGTGATTCACCCCTTGGTTGCAACTCAGGCAACTGTCGTTATTGCAATCATATGTTGTGAGCTGTCCGGTTTCCAGGGTGTTGAGTCGATTTGGCGAGAGTCCCGCTGCTGCAGATGAGGTTGATCCGCCGCATAGGTCCAAAGAGAGGCGCAGAGTTGCAAATCGCGCAACTGAGATTGCGTCTTTGTGGAAAGACCTCTACCGTGGCGCAGTGCCTGAACCCGTCGTGTCGTCGACAGGCGGGTAGTTGACACGGCTACGGCAGGAGACGTGCGGACCAAGGTCTGCCTTTCGGTTCATCTTGCGGACCGGATGAGGTTGCCCACGAAGTGAAGTCCGGCGCGGCAGATAGTGGCGCCGGCCGCACCCGGATCTGCGCGGCCATCGTCGACCGGCTCACCTTCGGCGGGAACATCATCGTGACCGGCACCGACCCCTTCCGCCTCGCCCAGACCCGAGCCCGCAATGAGCGGAGCGACACCGGCTGACGACGACCCGTCTGCTGTGAGGATCACCGGTCAGCGGATCATCCTCCGATGAAGCTCACCGTTTCTGTCATGTCCGCTCGCCCGGTACGCAGCTGTGGCGCGCCTTCCTTCTCGAATCCCACCGAGACACCGCAGAACAGCACGAGTCCGTCATCAGCTCCGACTATGTGGCTGACGGTCTCGCGATACATCGTCCACATCACCTGCGGGCAGCTGTGCAACCCTTCCGCCCTCAACAACAGCATGACCGTCTGCAAGTACATCCCTGCGTCTGCCCACTGTCCGGGTCCCATCGTCCGGTCGAGGTAGCAGAACAGGACGACCGGCGCCCCGAACCCGTCCGAGTTCAAGGCGGCGATCTTCGTGGGTCGGGCGGGGTCATCGCGCTCGATTCCCAGCGCTGCGTACCGTTGGGTGGCCGCGGCGGCAAAGCGGTCCAGATAGCGTGAGGCCAGTTCGGCCGGGTACATCGGATACTCCCGCTCATCACCCGGGTCTCCCGCCAGCGCCCTGGCCGTCGCACGTCTCTTCAGCTCGGCCAAAGGCTCGCCGGTCACGACGTATACATGCCACGGCTGGAGGTTCCCACTCGACGGAGCCCGCGTCGCTGCTGCCAGCACCCGTTCGAGTACCTCTCTGGTTACCGGCTCATCGCTGAACGCCCGCACGGCCCTGCGACTGTCCACGGCTTCATACACATCCACGTCTTCTCGTCCTCTCACTCCATGGCGGGCAGCGAAGACACGAGGATGATCATCGCACCCGGCGAGCAGGCCGGGCGGAGCTTTGGTGCTGCCAAAACTGACCGACATTCCTCCGCCGGCCGATCACGGCGGCGTGTTGGTGGGCACGGACGATCGTGGAGTCGACCGCGATGACCCCGTACAGGTCTCTGCCGGCGTCCGCTTGGGCGAGGAGGGCAGTGAACACCCTCTCCCAAGTCCCGTCGATCGCCGACGGGACGACCGCCAACGGCTCCTCGCTCAGCGACGAGATCGTCCGGGAGGGCGCGAGGCGGATGCTCGCCGGCGCGCTGGAGGCCGAAGTCGGCGCCTATGTAGCCGAGTTGGCTGACGGGTAGGAGGACGCCCGCGGGCGGCAGCTTGTGGTCCGCAACGGCCACCACCAGCCCCGCTCGGCGCCCACCGCCGCCGGGGCCGTCGAGGTCAAGGCACCGCACACCTACAACGGCATCGCACGTCCGGCCACCGTAGGACGGCGGCGTCCTTCCGCACCCACGAGTGTGTGCGGGTGTGCTGAGGGGCGGTACGTCCGAGTCGCTGGCCATGCTCGTTGGCCCGGCCACGGGTGGGATGCTCCGCCCTGGGCGCGGCTCGTGACGGTCCAGTCGGAGGAGCGGGCGGTCAGCCTGAGCATCCTCCGATCGGGCGAGCGCGTCGCGGGGAAGGAACTGGTTCTCTTGTGTCAGCTGCCGCAGCGGCCGGCGCCGAATGGAAGGCAACCATCATGGGATACGCGGGCTCTTTTCCTCCATAGGCCAAGATCGCCCGTGCCATCATCCCCGGCGAGCGTAAGCGTCTCGAGGAGATCGCCGAGAAGTAGCGCGGCACGCCCTGAGCCAGCAGCAGCCGAGGCCGCTGTTCCAAGCGCCCGCACCATACGAGTACCTCCCGCAAGCTCGACCGAGACCCACCGTCAACAAACCCAGGGCGATCCGGTCCGACAAGCGCTCCCACCGACGACGACGTCATCGGTCCGGGCCTTGGCACTCCACCCCGACGACCAACATGAGCAGAGCCCCCGGTGTCGCTGGTGGAGCACACCCGCGACCAGCTCGACCATCACCGTACGGACGCCGCAGCGAACGAACAGAGGGGAACGAAAGGACTGACATGAATGCTGATCTGGCCATCGAGACGATCGGTCTGGTGAAGGTCTTCGGCGAGAACCGGGCCGTCGACGGCGTGGATCTCCGTGTGCCCGCCGGCACCGTCTACGGCCTCCTGGGCTCGAACGGCGCGGGCAAGACGACGACGGTGAAGGTGCTGGCCACCCTGCTCAGGCCGGACGGCGGCGAGGCGCGGGTCTTCGGCCGGGACGTTCTCACGGAGGCCGACGCCGTACGGAGCAGGGTCAGCCTCACCGGGCAGTACGCCTCGGTCGACGAGGACCTCACCGGCACCGAGAACCTGCTGTTGCTCGGCAGGCTGCTCGGCCACGGCAAGCCGGCCGCCCGGGAGCGGACCGGGCAGCTGCTGGAGGCGTTCGGGCTGTCCGACGCGGCCGACCGCCAGGTGAAGAACTACTCCGGCGGCATGCGACGCCGCATCGACATCGCCGCGTCCATAATCAACACCCCGGACCTGCTCTTCCTGGACGAGCCGACGACCGGCCTCGACCCGCGCAGCCGCAACCAGGTGTGGGATATCGTGCGGGCCGTCGTCGCTCAGGGCACGACGGTGCTGCTGACGACGCAGTACCTGGACGAGGCCGACCAACTGGCCTCGCGCATCGCGGTCATCGACCACGGGAGGGTGATCGCCGAGGGCACGAAGGGCGAGCTGAAGGCGGCCGTGGGCGCCGCCGCGGTCCATCTGCGGCTGCGTGAGCCGCAGCAGCGCCCGCAGGCGGAACGCGTGCTCGAGCTCGTCCTCGACGCGACGGTCCAGCTCGATACGGACCCCCTTGCCCTGACGGCCCGAGTCAACGGCCACGGCAGCGAGCTGGACGCTGCCGAGCAGGCCGCGCGGGCGCTCTCCGAACTGGCCAGGGCCGGTATCACCGTCGACAACTTCGCCCTGGGCCAGCGCAGCCTGGACGAGGTCTTCCTCACCCTCACCGACAAGAAGAAGGACGAGCAGACCGCGTGGAAGGAGACTGCCGCATGACTACCGTCGCCACCAAGGAGATTGACGACCACGCGTTCACCGCCCCGCGGGCCGAGGACCTGGCGGCCCTCCTCGTCGCCCGGGACCGCCCGCCGCGGCCCAGCGCACTGTCGGCGTCGATGACCTTCGGCTGGCGGGCCATGCGCAAGATCAGGCATGTGCCCGAGCAACTCTTCGACGTGACCGCGTTCCCAGCCATGATGGTGCTGATGTACGCGTACCTCTTCGGAGGAGCACTGGCCGGCTCGGTCCACGCGTACATCCAGTTCCTCCTGCCCGGCATCCTTGTGATGAGCGTCGTGATGATCACGATGTACACGGGCGTGGCGATCAACACCGACATCGACAAGGGCGTCTTCGACCGCTTCCGTACGCTGCCGATCTGGCGTCCCGCGCCTATGGTCGGCTATCTCCTCGGAGACATCGTGCGCTACATCATCGCCTCCGTGGTGATGCTCACGGTCGGCGTCGTCATCGGCTACCGCCCCGACGGCGGGGTGACCGGCATCCTGCTCGGTGTCGCGCTGCTGATGGTCTTCTCGTTCGCCTTCTCCTGGATCTGGACGATGGTCGGCCTGCTGTTGCGCACCGAGAAGTCGGTGATGAGCGTCAGCATGATGGTGATCTTCCCGCTGACCTTCCTGAGCAACGTCTTCGTCGACCCGCGGACGCTGCCGGGCTGGCTGCAGGCCTTCGTCAACAACAGTCCGGTCACCCATCTGGCCACGGCCGTACGTGAGTTGATGGCGGGCAACTGGCCGGTGGCGGACATCGGCTGGACGCTGGGCTGGTCGGCGCTGTTCGTGACGGTCTTCGGGACGGTGACGATGCGCCTCTACAACCGCAAGTAGGGGGCCGCCAGGCGGCGGATGTGGTCGGGTTCGGCCGGCACGATCCGCGGGGACGTCGGGCACCTGGACCAGATACGGGGCTGGTTCGGTCGGCCGCTGTGGGACATGGAGCCGGTCGATGCCGATGCCGATGCCGATTCGTACTTCACTGCCTGCGCCTGCGCCTGCAACCTCACCCGGCCGAGCGTGTGTGGGCGCACCTGAGGAAGGGGCAACCTGGCCCTGTCGGCTATCGATGATCTGTCAGAGCTGGTCCGCGCTCGCCTCGAAGGTGTAGTTCCGCACGGTGGAGCGAACGCGCGGCACAAGCAGGACCGACCGCCAGCGCCGCCACCGTGATCCGCCGGCACCCTTCGACCAGGCCAGCACCTCCACAAGAGAATGCCACGCGGGCGGCCGGCTGCAGAAACCCCGCGTACCCGTGGCAGATCGTTGGGCCGTTCAACCCCCACCCCCCTCCTCCCGAGCCAAAGTCACGTGCAGGACAGCGACCGCCCGCTCACGCCAGCCAGGTCCACTCGAGTCGTGCGCTCCGCAGCGCCGGCTGACCCGTCCGCCGTACGCCCGCGGCTGCACGACAGTTGGCTCGGCGAGCGTGCGGGTGATGGCGATCCGTCAGGCCCGAGATGAACGTGCGGGGCGGATCACGCGGCCGGCAGGTGCTTGGGCGGAGGCGCCGTCACGGGTCACGGCCCGGGGGCTTGCCGTTGGACGCCTCGTCGACGCCCCGGGACGGCTTCGAGCGCCTTTCATGGGCCACCGTAACCCGGGCTGCGCCCACTGGTACGTGATGATCCTGATCGTCGTGTCCCCTAGCAGGTCGACCTCGACCTGGTAGCGGACCGTGCCGTCGGGCCAGTTCTGCCGCGCCAGGACCGGCGCGTGGCGCCACTTCTCGCCCGGCATCACCCTGAGTGCCGGGCGGCCGACCACAATCCACCTCATGTCCATGACCAGAATTCACGCGGCGATCCAGGCTGAATGCTCATGGCGCAACTGTCAAAAGTCTTTACGCAGCAGGTCTTCTTCTGGTTTTAGCTGCCTTTTATGTCATTCTCATGCGCATCTCAGGGCGATTGGCACCTTCAAGTAGCACCGGAGAA